>CAJOQI010000153.1 GCA_905236895.1 uncultured Peptostreptococcaceae bacterium
CAAGGGCCTATAACCTGGTTGAGCCACCTTCTGGAAGAACCTTGTCCGGAGGTCTTGACCCCAGCGCACTCTATAAGCCGAAGAAATTCTTCGGTGCCGCCAGAAATCTGGAAGAGGGGGGAAGCGTAACCATCCTTGCAACTGCTTTGGTTGAAACGGGATCTCGCATGGATGATGTTATATACGAGGAATTCAAGGGTACAGGTAATATGGAACTCCATCTGGACCGCAGACTATCGGAAAAGAGAATCTTCCCGGCTCTGGATCTCAACAAATCCGGCACCAGAAGAGAGGATCTCTTGATGTCGGCGGAAGAAATGGAGGCTATTTGGGCAATGAGAAGAGCCATGGCCAATCTGTCACCACAGGAGGTTACGGAGACCATAATCGACAATCTGGCCCATACCACAAACAACAAGAATTTCATTCAGGTCATCAAAAAAGTTTTGATGAACAACTAATAAACCGAGCGATAGATAATGGATTTAAGCAAGATTTTTCTCAAAAACGCCTGCCCGACCTCCATGGGTGGTCAGGCTGTAATGGAAGGGGTCATGATGCGTGGCGAAAGCCGCATGGCTGTTGCAATTCGCATCCCCGACGGCCGAATACATATTAAGACTGAGCCTATCAAAAAGCCCGGCCCTCTGACGAAGATTCCAATTCTTCGAGGGGTGGTGGCTTTTTTGTCTTCAATCGTGATAGGAATGCGGACTTTGCTCTATTCCGCAGATGTGATGGAGCATTACGGCGGCTTTGATGAAGAGGGAGATGACTCATCAAAGGAGCCCGGGAAGTTCGAAACCTGGCTTACTGAGAAGTTCGGAGAGAAGGCTGCCTGGAATATAGCCATGTATTTAGCCGTAGTCTTCGCAATTGCCATGACTGTGGGAATTTTTATTCTGCTCCCCACGGCGGTGGTCAGCTTCCTTGGAAAATTTATCGAAAGCCCTTGGATTATGAACCTGATCGAAGGGGTCTTCAGGCTGGTGCTCTTTGTTGGATATATCCTTTTAATCAGCAGGATGGAGGATATCCGCAGAGTTTTTCAATACCACGGAGCGGAGCACGAGACCATTCACTGCTTCGAAAACGGCCTGGAGCTGACCCCGGAGAATGCAGATCAGTTCTATACATTACATCCAAGATGTGGAACCAGCTTCCTGATTTTCGTTTTCGTAATCAGTCTTATTCTTTTTAGCATGCTGGGATGGCCCAATCTTTTGATGAGACTGCTTTCCCGAATCATTTTGCTGCCCCTGGTGGCGGGAATTTCTTACGAAGTCCTTAAATGGGCGGGAAGAAGCGACAATATGGCGGTTAAAATTCTCAGCCTGCCCGGACTATATATGCAGAAACTCACCACCAAGAAGCCCTCCAAGAATCAGTTGGAAGTGGCTATCGCATCCGTTAAGGCTGTGATGGTGCCGGAAGGTGCGGCATATATCGAAGGAATCTGCGATAAGGACGCCAATTTACTTGAAGAGGTTCATATAGGAGAAGAAAAATGAGTATGCCCGTAAAAGAGCTGCTTACCTGGGGCGAAAAGCAACTGGCGGAAGCCGGTGTTGTCGATGCCTCAAGGGACAGCAAAACCCTATACTGCTATCTTATGGGAATTCCCGAGTCTCGCTTGATTCTGGAATATCAGAATACCTTGCAGGACTCCATCTGTGACAACTATTTTCAGTTGATTGACCGGAGAGGGGCGGGGGAACCCATCCAATATATCACAGGAAGCCAGGATTTTATGGGATGCAATATCAAAGTGGATCCCAGGGTACTGATTCCCCGCCTTGATACGGAGGTTTTGGTGGAGGATGCCATTGATTTGATCAATTCCGGCCGCCTTCGGGGGGCTGTTGAGGGCAATCCGGGAGATAGCTGGGATGTTTTGGATCTTTGTTGCGGAAGTGGGGCTATAGGCATTGCAATTCAGAAGTTTTGCCCCAAAGCAAAGGTCACATGCCTGGATATAAGCGAAGGGGCTTTGGAGCTGGCAAAGGAAAATGCTGACCGTAACGGAGTTGGCAGAAAGATGAAATTCCTTCAGGGAAATATGTTTGAGCCCCTGCAAGGGAGATTCCATCCTTTGACTTTTGATATGATTATCTCCAATCCGCCATATATTAAGAGGGATGTGATTGAGACCCTCCAGAGAGAGGTTAAGGATCACGAGCCCCGCCTGGCTCTGGACGGCGGAGAAGACGGGCTGGACTATTACAGAACCATCGCGTCCGAGGCACCAAAGCATTTAAAAAGAGGCGGCTGCCTTATTATGGAGATTGGGGCGGATCAAAAAGATGGGGTCAGAGAGATTCTTGGATCCATCTGTGTATATACGGAAGTTAAGTGCTTCCAGGACCTGGCGGGCCTGGATAGGGTGGTATATGCCAAATTATAGGGGAAAATGGGGCTTTTTGGCCCCTTTTTGCTTGCAAAAGACCTTGTGCCGCAGCTTGGTGCGAGGACCCATATATTGGGGTTTTTTGGTAAAAATGGAAATATCCCAAAAAATTCCGCAAAAATCTTGAAATTCTAAGAAAAATAATAAGTATTGCAATTGCTTTTTTTTCAATATATACTAATATATTAGAAAGGTGCTGAGGGGGACCTTATTTGTTGATGTAAGCTTTTGTTTAAGCGAGGCAAGTTGTTCCTTATGAGAAGAAGAAAAGCGCTTAACAGAATCACGATTATTATGATGCTGGCCCTGATGGCAATGCTGACCTTCGGGGTGGTTTCCGTATCTGCAGATGTTGTAGAAGAACCTACAGAGATTGCTGATGCTGTTAAGAACGAAAGTGAATATCATGTAGAGGATCCCGAAATCAAAGAACCGGCAGAAGAGGTAGAGGAACCCGAAGAGGGTGAAGCTATTGAGGAGCCGGTGCTTGATGCGCCTGAAGATGTTGAAGAGGTAACTCCGGAGGATGTCAAGGAAGAGACCTTGTCTGAGACCGGCGGCGGGTTGCCTAAAGAGCTACCCCAGGATATGCAGGAAGAATTCAAGCCTGATGATAAGGATGACAATCCTGAAGAGAAGCCTGATGTAAAACCTGATGAAAAACCTGACCTAAAGCCTGATGAGGAGCTTCCTGAAGAGGAGGACCTCGGCCAGGATGTTGATAAAGAAAACAGCGATCCGGAGCCGCAGAAACCTGAACCCGTTGAAGAGGGCGACGATAACAAGGAGGCTGATGTTGAGACACCTCAGGAATCTCAGAAACCGGAACCGGGCCAAGACGCAGGAGTGGATGAGGAAAAACCTGCCGATCCTGAAGAAAAGCCTGATGACAATCCTATAGACAATCCGAATAAAGAAGAAGGTTCGGAGCCAAATAAGGATGTAAGCGGTGAGCCCGCAGGAAACACCGGTCAGGGAACCGCGCCGGCCAATGAGGATACTAAAGATCAGACACTGACCTTTGATGAATCCTATGTAGAATGGCTGTTGTCTCTGGAATGGGACGAAAACGAATATGAGGTGCCAAGCTGGTGGAGCTCACAGTGGCCAGCCTGGAATCCGGTATACGTTTTCTTCCAGCCCGACTTTGCACCGGATGATATAGATTGGAATAGTTTGGGGTCTGAATACTTGGGTGCTCACGGCAGAGTGGTAAAATTCAGTGAGCCGGGACAGAAGCCTGACCCTGAAGACCCGCAAGACCCAGCTGACCCAGGTGATCCGATTGATCCGGTAGATCCGAAGGAACCAACTGATCCGGTTGAACCTGTAAAGCCGGCAAATCCCGAGGATGTAGATGAGCCTGAAGATCAGCCGGCTGAAGCGCCTCAGGAAGAAAATACCGATCCTGAAGATCCGGAAGATATGGAAATGCCGGATGTTCCTGAAGACGAATTTGCAGAAATCTTACCTGAATATCCTGAAGAGGCTACAGTGGAGATAGGAGAAGGAGCGTACGAAGAACCTGAAGAACCCGAGGAAGAGGTTGGAGTAATCATTCCTGAGGAGATGGAAGAGTTCGAAGCAGTAGTAGGAGATGCCTCTTATGCAGAGCCTGACAACTCTGAGGTAAAGGGCGAATATGCGATTCCCACTACAGCAGCACCGGTATTCAACGTTGATAGCAATATAACGCCCGCGGCAATCGCCCAGGCACAGCCTATAGTTGAAACCACATACTATTGGCAGGAGGCTCAGGCCGCAGCAGAGGAACTTCCCCAGGTTGCCACAACAACCCCGGGAGAGAAAAAGGTCCCTACGACCCAGAAAAAGGAAACAAAGCCTGCAGAATCCAAACCGGCTACACCAAGTCAGACTGCAACACCTGCAGGGGCTGAGGAAGCCGTATCCCCCACAGCAGGAATAATCCAGGCAGGAACCGAGGCTGAAGATCCGGATTTCCTGGCAAGAGTGGTAATCGCCGGAGCTTTGATATCATCACTGGCAGGAGCCCTGTACATAACAATAATAAAGGCATTTAAATAGAAGACATAAAAGAATATCAATCAAGACTTTTCAACAAAGCACGGATAAATCGCCTTTGCTGATTGGCAGGGGCGATTTTCTACTTGCAAAGCCTTTAGGCTTGTGATAGTATAAACGGGCTGCGAAAAAAGCGGCTTGTAAAACAGTATTTTTCAGGCGATGGCCTGAGCAGAGAGGAGGAGTAAGCATGAAGGAAGGAATCCATCCTGATTATGTGGAATGTAAAGTAACTTGCGCATGCGGTAACTCGTTTACAACGATGTCAACGAAGGAAGAGCTAAAGCTGGACGTCTGCTCAGCGTGCCATCCGTTCTTTACAGGTCAGCAGAAATTCATCAACCGCGGTGGTCGTGTTGAGAAATTCAAGAGCAAATACAATATTGACTAATTTGACCATTAATATTCAGAAGAAATGCCCATGGGTCTTTGAGGCGACCCCCAAAAAGTTAGACTTTTGGGGGTCAGTTCATTGGCCCCTGGGCATTTTTATTCTTTAAAAATTGCCACAAGAGAATGCCCCCCAGGGTAGCAGTACTTAATGCTATGGGCAAGGTATTGCTATTTTTTGACAATGTGTATACTTATACATAAATAGAAGAAAAACAAGTTTTGGATGCATAAGACATAAAGGGTTTATAAAAAGGAGTAGCCACAGCTAAAAAGAAAAACTAAATAGGATAATATAGACTAAAAAATAGTTCCGCAAACTAGAAATTGAATTTGGGGAATCCCCATTTTTCAAAAATGTAGTTTGCGGAGCTTTTTTGGGCGAACTAGGGGTGACAAAGTGAGACACAGGAACCGTCCCCATGTCTTCATTTTGCATTGAAAAACAGGGCAATAAGGGCGATTTTACAGGCGTAGAAAATGCTTGCAAATATAATGAAGGAAGTGTAAAATTATTTTGGAGGTATTGTGATTTTTTGTTGTGCAAAAATAGCAAGAAACACGATGTTTTCGTATTAAACAAATGCATAGACATCCGAGGTAGCAGTAAATAGCTAAAGGGATTGGAAGATTTGAAAGTTTTAATTAACGGCAACAAATGAGGGTGAACAAATGAAGAATTTATCAAAGGGAAGTGTAAACCAGAAGACTAATGCTGAAGGAAGGGGAATAGGAAAGCGAACCCTTGCCCTGCTCCTTGCAGTGTTAATAGGTTTGGGAGGAGGTCTGGCTGACATCGGTGGAATTATAAGCCGTGGCGGCCCGGCGGAGGTTTATGCCGACGACCTGGTAAACACCGTGCCGAATGAAGAGGCGACAAGCGGTAGTTTCTATTCCGGCACTATCAACACCGGATTCGCGCCTAATGGACATACTCCCCCGTCTTCCATGTATGGCCCTAGCTTCGGCCCACATACCGTAGACGGAGTAGTCCAATCCCAGAGTGAAGAATCTCCCACCAGCTTCGCAGCCGGCCTTCCACTGGGAACCATCTTTATCGACCAAACCAAGGTCCCTGAATATGGTGGCGTTACAGAGGTCGTATCGAAAGACAGCGAACTCATCGCAGGCCTTGTTATTCTTGATGGAAATTTCGCGGGATACGATGGCACGAAACCCGGCGCCAGAAAACTGGTCCCCAATACGATAAATAAACTTGATGGACCTCTTTTCACGGTGACATTTGCCGATGCGGCGATTTTGCCTAATGGCGATCGCGCTGATCTTGTCATCACCTATTCAAATGCCGAAATCGTTGTAGACCAACGATATTTGGCTGCTCCTGAAGGATCGCGGTATTATCACGGAGCTGCGTATCTTGCCAGGGGCAACGCGTTCACCCGTGGCGGTACCGATAGTACTGATATGCGAAACTTCAACGGCTATCTCAACATAGTTAATACAACCGCAAGGCAATACGGCTCGTCTTACACTGCAAATAATGCTGGCGGCGACAACCGTACTCCAGTGACCGGCGTGACGATAGATGCCACTTACCAGATCGTTAATAAGGATGGTACGCCGGCAGCAGGAACATTCGTTTTCGCTGTCTGCGGTATTAACCTGGACCGA
>CAJOQI010000154.1 GCA_905236895.1 uncultured Peptostreptococcaceae bacterium
ATTCCTCCATGGTAATACCCTTGCGGTATTCCTGAATCAGATATTTTGCGATTCTGTCGGATTCCCTGAGCTTCATATCTTCATAAAAAGAGTCAAGAAAATAAATCTGGAGAATCCAAACCAACCCCAGAATTATTATGGCGAAAATTATGAAGTACAGCCAGAGCCTGAATCGTATGCTCTTGAAATCAAACCTAATCTTCGTATTCAAATTTGTAACCAACGCCTCTTAATGTGACTATATAATCTCTATAAGGTCCCAGATTATTTCTCAGGTTCTTTATATGTGTGTCGATGGTTCTGTCATCCCCAAAGAAGTCATATCCCCAAATATCCGAAAGCAGCTTATCTCTGGAAAGAGCGATATTCTTGTTTTTGATCAGATAAAATAGAAGTTCGTATTCCTTTGGAGTAAGGTCCACCCGCTCGCCGTCCACCGTTACGGTACGGGCGGCGATATTTATGGACAGACCGCCGAAATTCATAACTTCCGTTTCTTCCTTCTTGCTGTTTCTCCGGTCCAGAATCACGTTAACCCGAGCCATCAGCTCCTTGGGGCTAAAGGGTTTCACCACATAATCGTCAATCCCCAGCTCAAATCCGAAGAGCTTGTCGTATTCCTCGCCTCTGGCGGAAAGCATGATAATGGGCACATCTTGGATTTTCTTGATTTCCTTGCAACATGAAAAACCATCCAGTTTAGGCATCATTATATCCAGAATAACCAAATCATATTCATTTAGCTTGCAAAGGCCTACGGCGCTCATGCCGTCTTCTGCCTCGGTTACCTCGTAATTGTTGAATTCCGCATATTCCTTGATAACTTCTCTGATTTTTGGTTCGTCATCCACGATTAGCAATTTATACATATCTCCATCTCCTTTTGAGTTGATTTCCTATATTATATCCTCAATATTTTATCATAATTTGAAGAAAGGGAAAAGAAGCGGTGAACTTGACACTTTGATAGGCCCTAACTATACTATATTTTGCAAGGATAGGCCCATTTTGGGTTATTTGTTGTTGCAAAAAAACAAATTCCGCAGGGCATTAATGCGGAATAATACTTGCGGAATAATACTAAGGAAAGGAGGTGAAACAGATGCTGAACAGACTTTTAAGAATCATCATGACCTTATTAGGCGCTGCAATAGGATATGGGCTTTTTTTGGCGGCATATAAATATGCTCCATTCCTCGCACAAGAAGAGATAAACAAGCAGATTACATTTGCAATACTTTTAACTATATTATTTGCAATTATTTTCTTTTATTCCACGCCTTTTATCACAAAGCAGGGCCGAAAAATGGCTCATGAAATCGAAAGTGACCTGGAATCCATAGCGGCGAACGATATTTTGGCAGCGGCGATCGGTCTTGTAATAGGCCTTATAATAGCCTTTCTCATTACCCAGATATTCGGCGTAATTCAGAACAGATATATCTTTACGGTTATCGCTCTCCTGATCTATATAATCATGGGTTTCTTGGGAATAGTAATAGCTACCAAGAAGGGGAAAGAACTGGTTAACCAGATTCTGAATTCCGGCAGAAACCAAGGCCAGGATGGAGAGGGAGAAAGAAATCCCTTGAAAGGTGGAAGCTTTAAGGTTGGAGGAAAGAACAAGAAGAGAGCCCAGACTCAGATCCCCAAGATTTTGGATACCAGCGTTATTATTGACGGAAGAATTGCCGAGATCATGAAGACGGGCTTCCTTGAAGGACCAATAGTGATTCCAGAGTTCGTATTGGTTGAACTTAGGCATATTGCGGATTCTGCCGACGATCTTAAGAGAGCCAGGGGAAGAAGAGGCTTGGACATCCTTAACAAAATCCAAAAAGAATATGGTATTGAAATCTACAATACGGAAAGCGAAAAGGGATTGAAGGATATCCCCGAGGTTGACGTAAAGCTCATTAAACTGGCCCAGATTATGAACGGCAAGGTAGTGACCAACGATTTCAATCTCAACAAGGTTGCTTCCATTAACGGTGTTGATGTGCTTAATATCAACGATTTGGCCAATACCTTAAAGCCCGTTGTAATTCCCGGAGAGAAGATGAAGGTTACTCCGGTGAAGGAAGGAAAGGATTCCAATCAAAGCATAGCCTATCTGGAAGACGGTACCATGGTGGTACTTGAGGACGGAAAGGAAATGATTGGTGCTGAAACGGAGATTACCGTTACAAGTATTCTTCAAACTTCTGCGGGAAGAATGATTTTCGGACGAGTAAATCTTTAGCTTAATAGGAGGCAAAGATAATGGACATTAGAGTGGGTACGGGCTTTGATGCTCATGCTCTGGTAGAGGGAAGAAAGCTCTTCTTGGGAGGAGTGGAGATCCCTTATGAATACGGTTTGGAGGGGCACTCCGATGCGGACGTGCTCATTCACGCTTTGATGGACGCACTCCTTGGAGCTGCGGCAAAGGGAGATATAGGCAAGTTTTTCCCGGACTGCGAAGAGGCCTTTGAGGGAATATCCAGCCTGGTACTTCTAAAGAGAGTGTGGGCTTTGCTTAAGGAAGATGGTTACTCCATTGGAAATGTGGATGTAACAGTAATCTGCGAAAGGCCCAAAATCAAAGACTATACCGAAGAAATGCGAAAAACTCTGGCGGAAGCCCTGGAAACCTCGGTGGATAAAGTAAGCATAAAAGGAACTACCACGGAGAAGATGGGCTTTACGGGAAGAGGAGAAGGCATTGCTGCAGAAGCGGTTTGCCTGATAATGAAATAAAAAAAGGAAGGCATACCTGAATTATGAGAATGTCAAAAATGTATATGAAAACCCTGAGGGAGGTTCCTACAGAAGCTGAGATCCCCAGCCATATCCTGCTTTTAAGAGCGGGAATGATAAGGAAACTGGTATCCGGCGTCTATGGATTTATGCCTCTGGGGTGGAAGACCCTTAGAAAAATCGAAGATATAGTTAGGGAAGAGATGGACGCTGCAGGTGCCCAGGAAATTCTCATGTCCGCAGTTCAGCCTGCGGAGCTTTGGGAGGAGTCGGGCAGATGGAGCGCCTACGGCCCCGAACTTTGGAGAATCAAGGATAGAAACGGAAGAGATTTCTGCCTTGGTCCAACCCACGAAGAAATCTTTACGGATATTATCCGCGATACCGTTTCTTCATATAGACAGCTTCCCATGAATCTCTATCAGATTCAGACCAAGTATAGAGACGAGGCAAGACCACGCTTTGGTCTTATGAGAAGCAGAGAGTTCATAATGAAGGATGCCTATTCCTTTGATTTGGATGAAGAGGGCTTGGATGTAAGCTATAGGGATATGTACGATGCTTACGATAAGATATTCACCCGCTGCGGACTTAAGTTCCGTCCGGTAGAAGCGGATAGCGGCGCCATCGGAGGAAAGGGATCCCACGAGTTCACTGCACTTTCAGAGGTTGGCGAAAGTGAAATCGCTTATTGCGAAAGCTGTGATATGGCTGCAACCCTTGAAAAGGCTGAGTGCAAGGACGCTACTCCTTCCCCTGAATCCGAAACCCTTCTTCCCATGGAAGAGGTTAATACTCCGGGAACCAAGACCATTGAAGAGGTTGCAGGCTTCCTGGGACTTCCCAAGGAAAAGACCATTAAAGCGCTTCTCTTCGAAACCTTTGATGAGGAAGGAAAGCATGCCAACTATGTTGCCGCTTTCGTAAGAGGGGATAGAGACCTTAATATGACCAAACTGGTTAACGCTCTTGACATTCCTGAGCATGCCATCGCCTTTGCCAACGAAGAGGAGATGGGAAAGACTACGGGAGCAGTTGGAGGATTCACTGGACCCACAAAACTTCACGACTGCATCAAGGTTGTGGATAGCGAGCTTCTCGGACTTAAGAATATGTGCGCCGGAGCCTGTAAGGAAGACCATCATATTATCAATGTTAATTACGGAAGAGATTATGAGGGAGATATCATTGCGAACCTGAAGGTTCTTAAAGAAGGTGACCCATGTCCCATCTGCGGAGCGCCTGTTAAGCATACCAGGGGAATCGAGGTCGGCCAGGTATTTAAGCTTAGGACCAAATACTCTGAAGCCATGGGAGCAACCTATAAGGATGATAACCAGCAGGAGCATCCAATCTATATGGGCTGCTATGGAATCGGAGTTACAAGGACCATGGCTGCAATTATCGAGCAGCACCACGATGACCACGGAATCATCTGGCCTATTTCCGTTGCGCCATACCACGCAATAATTACTTTGGTTAAGCCCGAGGATGAAGTTCAGAAGGAAGTTTCAGAGAGGATTTACGCTGAGCTTCAGGCTGCAGGTGTGGAGGTCCTCTTGGATGACAGAGACGAGAGACCGGGAGTAAAGTTTAACGACGCAGACCTTCTGGGCATTCCAATTAGGATTACTGTAGGAAAGCTGGCGGGGGAAGGCGTGGTTGAATATAAGCTCCGTAGAGATGCGGATAAGAGCGAGCTTCCTATTGAGCAGGCCATTGAAGAAGCCATTAAGCTGGTTGCTGCAGAGGGAAGCGGACGTTAAGAGCTTGGATTCGTGAAGAAGCGGATTGAACAAAGAAAGGATTAATTATGAAAACAGTTACCATAGAGATGGAAAACGGCAAGATAATGAAGGGCGAACTTTACGAAGATATCGCACCCATTACCGTTGAGAACTTTGAGAAACTGGCAGGAGAGGGCTTCTATGACGGCCTTACCTTCCACAGAGTTATTCCCGGATTCATGATTCAGAGTGGATGCCCCGAGGGTACGGGAACAGGGGGCCCCGGATATCATATCAAGGGAGAGTTCGCTGCCAACGGAGTCGAAAACAATCTGAAG
>CAJOQI010000155.1 GCA_905236895.1 uncultured Peptostreptococcaceae bacterium
ACCAAGTTCTCTGCTTATATCCACAATATTTCTTGCAATATTTGCTATTCCGTCCAAATCCTCATAGGTTTCCGTAGGAAGTCCAATCATGAAATAAAGCTTGATATTGGTCCATCCCAGCTCTACGGCCTGACGGGTGGCGCTATAGATGTCTTCTTCGGTGATTCCTTTGTTTATAACATCCCTAAGCCTTTGGGTTCCCGCTTCGGGAGCAAAGGTAAGGCCGGACTTTCTGTATTTCTGAATCTCCTGAAGTACACTAAAGGAGAAGGAATCCAGCCTGAGGGACGGAAGTGAAAGAGCCACATTCATCTCCGCACATTTATGCATAAGGCCTGTTGCCATATTTTCAAAATCCGAATAGTCACTGGTGGAAAGAGAAAGCAAAGACAGTTCGTCGTGACCGGTTGACGATAATTGATTTATGGCAAGTTCTATTATCTTGTCAGTACTTCTTTCTCTAACGGGACGATAAATCATTCCTGCCTGACAGAATCTGCATCCCCTGGTGCAACCTCTAAAAGTCTCAACAACTGCTCTATCGTGAACCGTATCAATAAATGGAATAATAGGCTCCGTTGGGAAAGGTATTTCCTCGATTTCCTGAATCAGTGCCCGTTCCACCCTATCGGGAGCATTCTCGTATATCTTTTTATACTCCTTAATGGTTCCGTCGGTATTATAGATTGGTTCATAGGCCCAAGGAACATATAGCCCTGTATCTCCCAAACGAGATATGAGGAAGTCCTTTTTGCTAATGCCCTTATCCTTGGCTTTCTTATAGGCGGATAAAATCTCAGGAAGATATTCTTCACCATCTCCTATAAAGAAGGCATCAAAGAAATCCGCCAGTGGCTCCGGATTATAGGCGCAGGGTCCGCCGGCAACGATTAAGGGTTCATCTTCCCCTCTATCCTTTTGGAGTGCTGTAATTTCTGCCAAATCAAGCATATCAAGGATATTGGTATAGGCCATTTCATATTGAAGAGTAAAGCCAACCACGTCCATCTTATTTAATGGAGTCTTTGTTTCCAAGGTAAAGAGAGGTAGATTCTCTTCTCTCATAAGGGCGGACATATCCTTGGCGGGAGTAAATGCCCTCTCCAAATAAACGTCAGGCATCTTATTAATAAGATTATATAGAATCTGAAGCCCCATATAGGACATACCGATCTCGTAGATATCGGGGAAACAGAAAGCAAACCTAAGCTTATCCTTAGGCTGCCTAAAGGCCATATTGGTTTCCGATCCTATATATCTTGCAGGCTTTTCTACCTTGTTAAGAAGTGGTAAAAGACGTTTCTCTATTTCTTCATCGCCTTTAATGAAGAGGCTGTCTATGGTTCTGCCAAGTTTTACTTCAACCGCCTTAATATATTCCTTGCTGTGCTTCTTGGCTCTTAAAAATCTTTCGGTACGTTCCGGATTCTTACCCGGTTTATTTATGAGATATTCAACCCTTTCGTCGATACCCACATAGGTATCCTCCTTAACGAGACGGTCTGCAAGGGCAAGAATATCAGCTTCAGAGACAGTATCCAGGGATTTGAATCTATAGGACATATGGCCTCTTATACAGTCAGCCAGCTCTGTCATTCCTTTTTTATCAAAGAATTGGCCTGCCTTAATATCATGGTCCTCCTCAACTCTAAGGAAATCGTGAACAAGACCGGAAATCTTAATAAGCTGTATATCAAGATTAAGGCCCTTTTCATTTAAGGCCTGTCCAATGATAATCCCTGTATCGCTTACCGCCTTGCAATGGGCAATGACATGCTCAGGAGTTTTATACTGCTTATATAATTCATAAACTTCCGCTTCTGTAATAAGATTGGCCATGTATAAACCGTGTCCCTAAAACCTACTCGTCAAAATAATCAAATTCAAAATCGTTAATTTTTATTGTATCGCCATCCTGGAGACCCATCTCCTTCAATTCTTTGATGGCTCCGCTGTTTTCAACGTATTTATAGAGATATCTTAAGGATCCCATATCGTTGAAATTGGTGGAATTGAATATCTTATCAAGCTGCTCTCCGCTAAGGACATAAACACCTTCTTCGTCTACGGATGCATAAACCTTACGATAGTTCTCGTCCAATTCCTCGTCGGCCTGGAAGTCGAAATAATCATATTCTTCCATAGAATCTTCATCATCCGGTATATGACTTAAGGCTTCAAGGGCAGCATTCATTAAATCATCAACACCGTAGTTTATTGGCGCAGAAATTGGGAATACCTTATATCCACGGCCTTCTATTTCTGCCTTAAATCTAAGATAACCCTCGTCATCCTCATCTATCAAGTCTATTTTATTTGCCGCAACCAGCATGGGTTTATCCTTAATCTTGGTGCTATAGGATTCCAGTTCTGCCATTATCTTGTCAAAATCTTCAATGGGATCACGACCTTCGGAACCGGATACGTCAACGACGTGAATAAGCACCTTGGTTCTCTCAATATGCTTAAGGAATTTAAGTCCAAGACCCAGACCCTGGTGGGCACCCTCTATGATTCCCGCAATATCAGCCAGTATAAACTCAGTATCGTAAAACTTAACAACTCCCAGATTGGGTTCTATGGTTGTAAAATGATAGTTTTCAATCTTGGGCTTGGCATTTGTGGACATAGCAAGAAGGCTGGATTTTCCAACGTTTGGGAAGCAAACCAACCCTACGTCCGCAATCATCTTTAGTTCAAGTATAACTTCTCTTTCCTTACCGGGAGTTCCCGCCTCGGCAAAATTGGGAGCTTGTCTTACGGAATTCTTAAAATGAACATTTCCCTTACCGCCTCTGCCACCCTTGGCTGCAACAAAGGAATCGTTGGCCACTTTAAGATCGTGCATAAGATGCCCCGTCTCCTTATCAAAAACCATGGTTCCCAAAGGGACTTTGATTATAAGATCGGAGCCCTTCTTTCCGTAGCATTTCTTTCTCATGCCGTTTTGGCCGTCTTCAGCCTCGTATTTATGCTTATACTTGAAGTCCATCAAGGTGCGCATATTGGGATCAGCAAGAAATACAATATTGCCACCGTTTCCTCCATCTCCTCCGTCAGGTCCACCTTCCGGAACAAAGGGCTCACGCCTAAAGGATACGGCACCGTTTCCGCCTTTACCCGATTTAATTGTAATTACCGCTCTGTCTACAAGCATATTAACCTCATATTCCTACTTTGAGGGGTTACAAGAAAAAGAGCCCCTAAATGGAGGCTCTTTCTTGTTTAAGCTTCTTTGGAATAAACGCTTACCTGTTTTCTGGTCTTGTCATATCTTTCGAATTTAACAGTACCATCAATCTTGGCAAAGAGAGTATCGTCGCCACCCTTACCAACATTGTTGCCGGGATGGAATTTGGTTCCTCTCTGTCTAACCAAGATGCTTCCAGCGCTTACAAACTGTCCGTCACCGATTTTTACGCCTAAACGTTTCGCCTCGGAATCACGACCGTTTTTGGAGCTTCCTACACCTTTTTTAC
This sequence comes from uncultured Peptostreptococcaceae bacterium, assembly GCA_905236895.1. GTDB lineage: Bacteria > Bacillota > Clostridia > Peptostreptococcales > Anaerovoracaceae > Eubacterium_B. The sequence goes on from CAJOQI010000155.1 coordinate 3,480, forward strand.
TTGCCATGGTTCAGAACACCTCCTTTATCTTGCTTACTTGGAAGCCGCTTCGATTTTCTCAAGGATCTCAGCCTTTGTAGCCTTGGCATCAACTTCGATTCCATTGGCTTCAGCGTAGGCAATAAGTTCTTCCTTCTTCATTGAAGCGGATACTTTAACTTCTTCTTCAGCCTTAACTTCTTCAGCTACGGCTTCTTCCTTAGCAGGCTTGTTAGCCTTCTTGGAAACTTTACCTGTCAAAGATTCAATCTTCAGCATGGTATATGGTTGTCTGTGACCCTGTTTCTTTCTGTAGTCCTTCTTGGATTTGAATTTGAAGACAATAATCTTCTTACCCTTACCGTTTTCAACTACTTCAGCTACTACCTTGGCGCCTTCGATGTAGGGGCTTCCTACCTTAACGCCGTTGTCATCGCTTAAAACCAGAACCTTGTCCAGTTCAACCTGATCTCCGGCTTCTGCAGTAAGCTTTTCAACGGTGATCACATCACCTTCCTGAACGCGATACTGCTTTCCGCCTGTTTCAATAATTGCGTACATTTGTTACCTCCTCTATCCAGTCTCGCCTTTTCGGGTAGTTCCATAAGAACTTTTATGAACCCTTTCCGAGCGGTCCAACTTCAAGATAATATCACGATAGAGTTGGAATGTCAACAAATATTAGTCTTCGATTATTACTCCGTCTTCGTCTATGGAAAGGACGGAATCACCATCATCAGATGTGGCACCGAAGCTATCCAAACTGTGGTTATCCTTAAGGTTTTCAAGAAGCTTTTCTTCCAATTCCTCCATAAGTTTGGGATTGGCTTCCAGATTCTCTTTAACAACTTCTCTTCCCTGACCGATTCTCTCGCCGTTATAGCTATACCAGGCGCCGGATTTATCCACAATACCCGCTTCTACGGCGCAGTCCAGGATGTCTCCTGACTTGGAGATACCTTTTCCGTACATAATGTCGAATTCAGCCTTCTTAAAGGGCGGAGCAACCTTATTCTTTACGATTTTAACTCTTGTATGGTTACCCAGCATGGTATCGCCCTTCTTAATGGTTTCCACCTTTCTTACGTCAAATCTCATGGATGCGTAGAATTTAAGAGCGCGACCACCTGTTGTGGTTTCGGGGTTGCCAAACATTACGCCGATTTTCTCACGAAGCTGGTTGATGAAGATAATGCAGGTATTTGACCTGTTTACCGTTCCCGCCAGCTTACGAAGGGCCTGGGACATAAGCCTTGCCTGAAGGCCTACTGTTGTATCCCCAATATCTCCTTGGATTTCCTGCTTTGGAACCAAAGCGGCCACAGAGTCGATAACGATTACGTCCAGAGCTCCGGATCTTGCCAGCATATCGCAGATTTCAAGAGCCTGTTCTCCCGTATCCGGCTGGGAAACCAGAAGTTCTTCAACCTTTACTCCAAGAGCCTTTGCGTATACGGGATCAAGAGCGTGCTCCGCATCAATAAATGCAGCCTTACCGCCCTTCTTCTGTGCTTCTGCCACTATATGAAGAGTAAGAGTTGTCTTACCCGAAGATTCAGGTCCATAGATTTCGATAATTCTTCCTTTTGGAACTCCTCCAACTCCCGTTGCAAGATCCAAACTGATTGACCCCGTTGAAATAACCTCCAGGTTCTCAATTCCGGAACCATCTCCCATCCTCATAATGGCACCCTGACCAAACTGCTTTTCAATCTGACTTAAGGCTGCTTCAAGGGCCTTATCCTTATCGCTACTGGCCGGGCCTAATGATTTTTCTTTCTTTGTTGCCATTTATAACCTCCATATGAACATTTGTTCTTTTTATATAATACTGCTTTCCGAAGCAAAAATCAACAGTTTTTTTCACGGAATTATCCGCCACAATCGAGCATATGTTATTCCCCAAACTCTGTCAACAGATTCTTGCTTTTCCCCAAATAAAATCGTAATTATTTGCTCATTTCCCTTAGAATAATTCTTCTGGCCTGATCAAGAGCGGTTAAGGTGCAGATATTTCTGTTCTGTTCCCTGTCCTTCCTTCCGGTAATAAGTTCCTTTACTTCAGTATTACCCATAAGATTCACAGCTATATACATAAGGCCTGCAGGCTTTCCTTCATCATCATCGGGACCTGCAACACCTGTGGTTGCAATTGTAAGTTTTGAGCCGGTCTTTTCCATGAGGCCTTCCGCCATTTCAATAGCCGTTTCTTTGCTTACGGCACCGTGAGCTTCAAGGGTATCCCGGTTAACACCCAGCTCGTCCATCTTGGCATTCCAAGTATATGTAACAAGACCTCTGTCAAGGACCTTGGAGATTCCGGGCACTCTTACCAGCCTTTCAGTAACCATTCCTCCCGTACAGGATTCGGCTATGGAAACAGTTATATTGTTATCAATCAAAAGATTTCCAAGTACTTGGTGAAGTTCCACATCATTATCGCTATACAGATATTCTCCAACTATTCCTCGAATCTCTTCTATGCAATTATCCACCGCATGCCGAGCTTCTTCCAAGGTTGAACGCTTTGATGCAACCCTGATGGAACATTCCCCTTCCTTGGCATAGGTGGCAATGGTGGGATCCGATTGTTTATCGATAAGATTAAGAAGCTTGGTCTCAAGTGCCGATTCTCCGATACCGAAGAAACGTAGCAACTTATAATAGATAACTCCATCATGGCTGTCTTCCAAATATGGTTTGGCGCTTATCTCCCACATTCTATGCATTTCTCTTGGAGGCCCGGGCATGGAAATAATGATCTTTCCATTTTCCGAAAGAGCAAAGCCGGGAGCGGTGCCACAGTCGTTGAGAAATACCCTAGCTTTGGCAGGCATCAAGGTCTGTTTATAATTGTTCTCCGTCAGCTTCCATCCCCTATCCTTTGCCATCTTTTCAAGGGCGGCAAAGCTTTCTCCGTGAACAACCAATTCGTCATCAAAATACTCCGCAATGGTTTCCTTTGTTAGGTCGTCCTCAGTGGGTCCAAGTCCACCGGTTGCTACAATCAGATCGCAGTCCTTAAAGGCGTGGTCCAGGGTTTCCTTAAGCCTCTTGGCATTATCTCCCACCGTATAGTGGTAGAGCACATCAAAGCCAAGAGCATTAAGCTCCCTTGAAAGATATACCGTATTGGTATTTACAATTTGACCAAAGAGGATTTCCGTCCCTACGGTTAGAATAGCTGCTTTCATTATTCCTTAAACACTTCTTTGTTATTGATTGTATAAGAGATACCTGAATATATGGTCATGACAATTGATGCCCAGAGAAAGATCTTGGCCAATATAATTATAATTTCCAAATCCGGATTTCCTGTCCAGGCCTTCTGAAATAATAAAAGCGGGACAGCTATCATCTGAAGAACGGTTTTGATTTTGCCACCCATATCCGCTGCAATAACGATCCCCTTTGATGCGGCGACTGTTCTCATGCCTGCAACCAGGAATTCCCTTGCAAGAATTACAATCAGCATCCAGGCGGGAACCAATCCGTCAGCAACAAAGAGGCAGAAGGCGGAATAAACCAGCACCTTATCTGCTAAGGGATCCATTATCTTTCCGAAGTTTGTAACAAGATTGTATTTACGGGCGATCTTACCGTCCAATAAATCGGTAAGTGAGGCCAAGATAAAAATAATAAAGGCAGTATAACAATGCCCCGTCAAATAAGCGGCTATAAAGAAAGGAACCGCTATAACCCTTCCCACTGTAAGTTTGTTGGGTAAATTCATCTTAAAAGCCTTTCTCATAAAAATACCCGGAAGCCCCGCCAGGAATAATTGACGCCCTATCAACCTGATAGGTGGGTATTCTGCCAACTGATTCTGAAGTCCACTCGAGGAGGCTTTTCATATTCAGCCGGACGCCGAATTCCCGAAGAAAAACTGTAGGTTCAATTATGTTCCCCAGCATGAGTTCCAGGCAATTAGATTATATCATATAAGCTCTTAAATATCAAAGTTTGTCAAAGCATTCCTTAAGATTATCCCTAAGCTCTTTTTCCTGTTCATCCGTAAGTGGAAGCGTTGCATTATTTCCGTCAGTTACGGAGCAATCACAGTTTGCAACTATCTTGCCGTTTTTGATGAAAAACATATCGGGAACATAGAGATGGGGAATATTAACAGCATCAAGTTGCAGATAATCACCAAAAAGTTCAGCGAATATATCATAGTCGTCTATATCCAGATTATTGGACCAAGAAGGATCCTTTCTTGTATTAAGATATCCGATCTTACCGCCATATTCCTTTACGGCTTCAGCCACATATGGAAGTGCTCTATTGCAATATGGACAACTTTCGAAGGATGCTATAAAAGCAAAGGTCTCCCCCTTCTCCATAAGTTCCTGGATTTCCTTAACTGTTACATCTACCCAGAATTCCTCTCCATCGTAGTCGGCCATGGTTTTATAGCCGGTGAAAGGCTCCGTAGCTTTATCCTCAAAGGGATCCTTTTTCTTTCCTATTCCTGTGCTGCACGAAGTTAATAATACCAGTAAAGAAATAATCGTTGCGATTACCATAATAGTTGTTTTTCTCATAGTTGATCTCCCTTCAGTTCTGAATTATAACATGTTAAAGGATTATTTAATATATTGTTTTTTTCTGATATAATGGACCCAAGATTATTTGGAGGGGAAAGTATGGAAAACAATAAAGCTACTCTTTATGAGAATATGAATTTATTTGATATCTACGGTGCCATTATTTCCAAGATGCAGGATGGCGCTTATTTTGTTGATACAAATAGAAAGATTCTTTTCTGGAATGCTGCTGCTGAAAGGATTACGGGATATACGAAGGAAGAAATAATCGGAAAGGACTGCCCTTCATCCGGTCTTAATCATATAGACGAAGAAGGCCGTCCTCTCTGTCAGGTGGGTTGTCCCCTCTTTGCTACCAATATCGACGGAAAAGAAAGGCAGGAAAGAGTTTTTGTGCGTCATAAGAACGGCCACAGAATTCCGGTGAGAGTGAATATCTTCCCCATTCGCATGGGAGAAGAGATCGTAGGGTCCATAGAGCTTTTCACCCAGGACTCTCCCACCAGCTACGACGATACACTTATAACAAAGCTTAGCGGCATGGCCATGCACGACGAATTGACCAAGCTTCCCAACCGTCGCTATCTTGAAAGCTTCTTAAACTATAAGCTTTCTCAGCACAGACATTTCGGTCAGAAATTTGCCGTAATCTTTGCTGATATAGATGACTTCAGCGCTTTTAACAATAACTACGGTCACGAGGTGGGAGATGCGGTCCTCCTAAGCATTGCGGAAACCATCAAAAAGAATACCAACAAAGAAGACCTAATCGGCAGATGGGGCGGCGAAGAATTTGTGGGCATATATACCATTTCCAATGACTACGAAGGAACTATATTAGCGGACAATTTTAGAAAGATAATCGAGCAAACGGAAGTGAATCATAATGGCGAACAGCTCCACGTAACCATATCCGTAGGCGTCACAATAGTAAAACTTGACGATACTGCCGAAACAATTGTGGACCGGGCGGACAGGATGATGTATCAATCAAAGAACAAAGGAAAGAATAAAGTTACCAGCGACTAAAAGAAGACCTGCATTCCGCAGTGCCTTATTCCTCGATTGGTAGTGTAAATAATTCTGTGTAAA
>CAJOQI010000156.1 GCA_905236895.1 uncultured Peptostreptococcaceae bacterium
GGATTGACCGAGTGGCTAAGGAGCTCGCCTGGAAAGCGAGTAAGGTGTAACAGCCCCGCGGGTTCGAGTCCCGTGTCCTCCGCCAGAATAAAGAAGTGCCCTTTGGGGCACTTTTTATTCTTAATGAACGGTCTGAGGAGAACCCTAAAATGGGGTTGCATCCGGCCCCGCTCCATCCCCTAAAAAAACTTCTGATTTTTTTCTCAAAAATTGGCGCTACCCCCCCAGAAATGATATAATGAAAAGATAGTATGAACTCAATTATTCGAAAGGATTATTAATGACATTCAGAGAAGCCGCAAACAAATTTGTGGAGCTGACTATTTGGATCACGGAACTATCATCGCCGCAGTTAACTATCTTTGACAATGCGGAGTCATATCGTGAAAAGTTATTAATCAACTTCCATAGAATCAGGGATATCGCCCAGATTAATACCGAACTTCTTGATAATTATATTTTTCCCGTGTTGGAAAGCACCGAGCTTCTTACCGAGGAGGAGATTTCGGTTCTTCAGGAATTAAAGGATAAGCTTTTGGATGCCTATTCCATGGATAATCTTGATATTCCATTTCTATACCAGGTAGTTCTTCGCCTTTGCGAAGACGCGGAGCGCAAGCAGGACACGGAAGCCATCATTCGCTCTTTGGATGATAATGTAATGACCTCCTATGCCCTTCTTACAATGGTAAGGAGAATTTACCCCTATTGCGACTCAGCAATAATCTGCCGGGAATGGGGTCTAAATGCAGCAAAGCGCATTTTGGAATACCTGCCTGCGGAGAAGCTTAAAACTCTACCCGAAGGTCCCGTCAGAGACGCAGTACTGATCAATTCAAGATATATTGCCACCCTTTACGAATATCCTCTTCCCGGAGACGAGGACACCCACACGGAGGAGATCCTTCAGATACTTCGTCGCGCCCTTTCCCTTCCGGACTCTCCGGAATATCGCAGTTTGGCACCTGATTATGACTGGATTTCCCATGAATTTCGAACATTGCATTATTTCAGCGTAATCACGATTTTTCACAATTTATACGGCTTTAACCAAGAGCAGCTGGAAGAAATCAACGGCTACGCCAAACGTCTCCTTAAGGTCTGGGAAAGAGAGCAAGCCCATCTCAAGGGTCGCAATACCGACGAAACCATATTATTTGCCGCAACACGCTGCGCATATCTTGCGGGGGAAATGGACTTATTTACCTACAAGGCTACCCTCCGCGCTCTCGGAGCCAAGACGAGAGAAGACAATTTCAATGCGGACGAGATGCAGCTTCGCACCTCAGTTCCAATCGAATATATTCTTACTCTTGACCCTGAAAACGTCAGCAAAGAGGACGGCGAAATAATCACGGAATACTATAGGAGATTAATTCGCTATATCCATAGAATGCCCAAGCTGGGTCACCTATCCTTCTTGTTGACGGAAGTTAACTTCTTGCTCGAGCATTTTATCGAAGTGGAAGGCGGCATTTCCTTTGAAACGATGTGCATGGAGCTCCTTGTGGCATTCCATCCCCCAACATATGTACATTCCATGTCTGTTGCGGATATAAGCGTATGCCTTGCAAAGCATTTGTTTAAAAAACATCCGGAAATGTTTGAAAAAGCACCGGGTTACCCGGATATCAAAGCTATTGAAGACTTTGTTTGGCATGCAGCGGCCTGCCACGATATTGGTAAGATTTCCATAGTAGAAACCATCATCACCTATGGCAGACCTCTCTACGATAGCGAAATCGACTGGATTCGCGCCCACGCCGAAGCCGGGGCAGCCCTCCTTTCCAAACACGAAAAAACAAAGGCTTACGCAGAGGTTGCCCTTGGCCATCAACGTTGGTATGACGGTAAGGGTGGCTATCCTGAAGCCTACGACCCGGAAAAGGCCAACAACCGCCTCCTGGTGGATTTGGTTGCCTGCGCCGACTGTCTCGACGCTGCAACGGACAGCATTGGCCGTTCCTATAAACAAGGTAAAACCCTGGATGAATTCATTCGGGAATTGGAAGAAGGTTCCGGCACCCGTTATGCCCCCTTCTTGCTTGAACTTTTCCGAGACGAAGATGTATACGAAGAGCTTAATTTCATCCTGATCATTGGTCGAGATGAAAAATACCGTCATACATATAAGACGCTGAGCAGCCTGCTGCATTAAGGAGTTATATGAATATCGAAAGAAGAACATCCGCATTTATTCATTTGGACAGACTAAAAAGCAATATCAATTTGCTTAAAGAAATACTGGGCCACAAGCCTCAGTTTGTTGCCGTACTTAAGGGAGATGCCTACGGTCACGGAATCACAGGTGTATACCCTACATTTAAGGAATGCGACATCACTTCTTTTGCAGTGGCAATCTGGGAAGAAGGCGAAACCCTTAGGCAGGCTGGAGCGAAGGAAGAAAAGATAATGCTCCTTGGAGATGTTCTTGATCACCAGCTGGACAAGGTTATGGAATATGACCTTATTCCTGCTATTTTCACCTTGGAAAAGGCATCAAAGCTTAATGCCCTTGCGGCGGAGAAGAATATAGTTCAGCCAATCCAAATCAAAGTTGATACAGGTCTAAACCGAGTTGGTGTCCACTGGGGAAAGGCTGCAGCGGAATTGATAGAAGAAATATCCAAGATGGATAACCTAAAGATCTAC
>CAJOQI010000157.1 GCA_905236895.1 uncultured Peptostreptococcaceae bacterium
CTCCCACCAAACCGGATCCGATTTGAGTGGCCAATCTGATTCGCTGAGATTCTCCGCCGGAAAGGGTCCCCGAGGACCTGGACAAGGTAAGATAATCCAGACCTACGTTGGTTAGGAATTCCAATCTGGCCTTTATCTCCTTGGTTATCTGGCCGGAGATAATCTGATCCTTTTCCTTAAGCTTTAGGCCTTTTATAAAGGACAAAGCGTCCCTGACGGAAAGGTCGGAAAGCTCGGCAAGGTTCTTGTCCCCCACAGTGACCGCCAGCACTTCGGGACGAAGTCTCTTTCCCTGGCAATCCGGGCATTTCCTGATCTGCATATATCTGGCCATCCACTCACGCATTCCATCGGAGCCGGTTTCTCTATATCTTCGCTCCATGCTGCTGACAACCCCTTCAAAGGGATGCTCTCTCATGGCCATCTTTCCGCTGGAATTTCTATATGTATACTGAACCGTTCTCTCTCCCGTGCCGTATTCGATTTCCTGCTGGAAGTCCTCCGGCAAGGTTCCATAGGGATCGTTTAAGAGTTTCTCCAAGGGGAAGCCCGTTCTCTTGGAATAGTCTTCCGCCAGCACCTCTGCCATCCTTTTATAGTAGCTGGAGAATTCCATGGTGCCATAGATTTTCTTAAAGGCACCCATTCTGATGGAGCCTTCCATATCTATGGTCTTTTCTCTATCCACCTTCTCCGTGAAACCCAGGCCGTTACAGGTTGGGCAAGCACCAAAGGGGCTGTTGAAGGAGAAGGAACGGGGCTCCATATCTTCTATTCCCAGCCCATGGTCGGGACAGGCGAATTTTGATGAATAGAGCTTTTCCGTCTCGAAGCCCTGGTCCTTAAGATGGGCGATTACAAGTCCTTCGCTTTCCCTAAAGGCCAATTCAACGGCCTCCGCAATTCTTCCCTCCTGACCCGGCTTAACCACAATTCTGTCCACCACTATTTCTATGGTGTGCTTGTTGTTCTTCTCCAGCTTAATTGTATTGCCTTCCCTGTCAGCGGTTCCTGTGGTGGCAAGGCCTGCGGAGTCCTCCGCCGGAGCAGTGTTCAGTTCGATTATTTCGCCGTCGATTCTTACCCTGGTATAGCCTTCCTTGCGGATTCTCTCCAGCACCTTTTCGTGCTGACCCTTACGGCCGCGAACTACCGGAGCCAGGACCATCAGCTTTGTTCCCTCGGGGAATTCCATAATGGAGTCCACCACCTGGTCCACGCTCTGACTTGAGATTTCACGTCCGCAGATGGGGCAATGGGGCACGCCGATTCTGGCGTACATGAGACGAAGATAGTCGTGAATCTCCGTCACTGTACCCACCGTGGATCTGGGATTCTTGCTGGTGGTTTTTTGATCGATGGAAATGGCGGGAGAAAGCCCCTCTATTGATTCAACGTCAGGCTTATCCATCTGTCCCAGGAACTGGCGGGCATAGGAAGAAAGACTCTCCACATAGCGTCGCTGTCCCTCTGCGTAGATGGTATCAAAGGCCAAAGAAGACTTTCCCGAACCGGACAGTCCAGTAAGCACCACAAGTTTATCCCTGGGGATCCTTGCGCTGAAATTTCTTAGATTGTTTTCGTTTGCGTTTTTTATAATAATTTCGTTGGGCATTTATTTAGATATCTCCTCGGATAATTACTAATCTATTTTGGTTTCTCGTCTGGGAATATTATAAACATATACTTATATTCGGCATAGTCCAATTTTCGTAATAAATAACCATATTATTATACTATGCGAACAAGCGTTTGTAAAGATTGATTGCGGCTATTCCATCAAAAAGCGGCCCTTACAGGCCGCTTTTCAAGCATTTTACCCTTATCTCTTATTGCTGTTTCTCCAGATTCCCATCTTCTCAGCATCCTGGATAAGCTGATCTCTGAATTCCGGATGAGCGATAGAGATGATTCTCTCTGCTCTCTCCCATGTGGGGATGCCCTTCAGATTGATCATTCCGTACTCGGTTACCAGATAGTGAATGCTGGAACGTGGATCGGTAGCGATGGATCCCTGAGTCAAAGTAGGAACGATTCTGCTCTTCAGATTTCCTTCTTTGTCTTCGAAGGCAGAAGACATACAGATGAAGCTCTTTCCTCCCTTTGACAGATAAGCACCCATTACGAAGTCCAGCTGTCCGCCGGTTCCGGAGATATGCTTAACTCCTGCGGACTCAGCGTTAACCTGTCCGAAGAGGTCCAGGTCAATTGCGTTATTAATGGAAATAAAGTTGTCGATCTGGGAAACAACGTGAACGTCGTTGGTATAGTCAACAGGCGCACCGCATACATCGGGATTTCTGTCGATATACTGATAGAGCTTTTCGGAACCTGCAGCAAAGGCGAATACCTGACGGCCCTTGTCCAGATTCTTTCTCTTTCCTGTGATCTTGCCGGCTTCTGCGATTTCAACAAAGCCGTCAACATACATTTCGGTATGAACGGAGAGGTCCTTAAGATCCGACTTGGCGATGAGGCTTCCTACTGCGTTAGGCATTCCGCCTATTCCCAGCTGGAGGCAAGCGCCATCGGGAATCTCTGCAACGATAAGCTCTGCAACCGCTTTGTCGATGTCGCTGGGTTCTCCGCCGCCACCAAGTACTGCAACGGCAGGATTGTCTCCTTCGACTACCATATCAACATCGGCGATATTGATTTCGGAACCTGTAAGTCCGTTTACCCAAGGAAGGTTTTCGTTTACTTCTACGATTATGGTCTTTGCTACAGACAGCATATCCGCAATGTGAGAAGTTACGATACCAAAGTTAAAATTTCCGTGGGCATCCATAGGTGTAACCTGAATCATAGCTACGTCTACGGGAGCGTTTCCGTCTCTGTAGAAGCGGGGCAGTTCGGAATATCTCATGGGCATAAAATATCCCATGCCTTTTCCGATGATCTTACGGTCAACGCCGGAGCAATGCCATGAGTTCCAAGTGAAGTGTTCACCTGCGTCCTCTGCCTTGCAAACTTCGGGCATCCACATAGAAACACCGCCGCGAAGCTTAACATCCTTCAGCTCGCTTTGACGAGCAGCAAGGGCAGCATCCAGCTTGATGGGATGGTTTGTGCACCAACCGTAGTCAACCCAATCTCCGGACTTAACAACCTTAACCGCTTCTTCGGCAGTTGTCAGCTTTTCCTGATACAGTTTCATTACGTCCATGAAAATCCTCCTATATACTTAAGTTAATTATATTAAGTCGCTATGTGTGTATTATACTCTCTTTTCGCCCTTCTCGGTGGATTTTTTTCTATTTAAGCCTGACTTTATACTCGAATACCAAATCCCTAAGTTCCGCGGCTCTTTCGAACTGCAGATCTGCCGCGGCCTGGCGCATTTCAGCCTCCAGCTTGGCAACATATTCTTTAAGTTCTTTGTTGGTCATTTCAACCGGCTTCTTGCCATAGCCCGTTTCCTCTTCAGCAATCTTGGTTGCTTCGATAACATCGCGGACTCCCTTGCTTACGCTCTTAGGTGTGATGCCGTGTTTCTTATTATATCGATCCTGGATTTCACGGCGGCGGTTGGTTTCGTCGATAGCTGCCTTCATAGCCTTGCTCACATTGTCCGCATACATTATTACATAGCCGTCCACGTTTCTTGCTGCGCGGCCGATGGTCTGGATGAGGGATGTCTCCGTTCGGAGGAAGCCTTCTTTGTCCGCATCCAAGATTGCAACCAACCCAACTTCCGGAATGTCCAGACCCTCTCTCAATAGATTGATTCCCACCAATACGTCGAACGCCCCTGTTCTTAGGTCGCGGATTATCTCCAGTCTCTCCAGAGTATCCACATCGGAATGGAGGTAGCGAACCTTTAGTCCCGCCTCGCTTAAATACTTGGTCAAACTCTCTGCCATCTTCTTGGTAAGGGTGGTAACAAAGGCTCTCTCCCCTTTGGCTATCGTCTTGTTCAGCTCTCCGATCAGGTCGTCCACCTGATTCTTTGTGGGCTTAACTACGATGGGCGGATCCAAAAGCCCCGTAGGCCTAAGAACCTGCTCTGCGGTTACGCCATCGGATTGCTCCTTTTCGTAGGCTGCCGGTGTGGCGGAACAGAACATAACCTGACTGACCACATCCTCCCACTCCTCGAACTTCAGGGGACGATTGTCCAATGCAGAAGGCAGGCGGAAGCCGTAGTCCACCAAAGAATTCTTACGAGAAAGATTGCCGTTATACATGGCATGAAGCTGGGGCAGCATTACATGTGACTCGTCAATAATTGTAATGAAGTCCTCGGGAAAATAGTCAATCAAAGTATATGGCCTCTCTCCCGGCTCCAAACCGCTTAAATGGCGGGTATAGTTTTCGATTCCCTTGCAGGTGCCGATTTCCCTCAGCATCTCTATGTCGTAGCGGGTTCTTTGATCGATTCTCTGGGCCTCCAGAAGCTTTCCTCGGTCTATAAACCATTTGATTCTTTCTTCCAGTTCCTCTTCAATCCCGACTATTGCCCTCTCCATATTTTCCTTGGATGTAACATAGTGGGAGGCGGGATAGATGGCCACGTGGTTTCTAAGTCCGATGATTTCTCCCGTCATGGGGTTCATCTCTTTGATGCTCTCCACCTCGTCGCCGAATAGTTCGATTCTGACAGCGTGATCCTCCCCTGCAGGGAAAATATCGATAACATCTCCCCTTACTCTAAAGGTTCCTCGGTCAAAATCCGTGTCGTTCCTGCTGTATTGAATGTCCACCAGACGGGTTAAGATATCCCTGCGGGAACGTTCCATTCCCGGCCTCAGAGACAAAGCCTGGCTGTTATAGTCTATTGGATTTCCCACACCGTAGATGCAGGAAACGGAAGCTACCACTATAACATCCCGGCGCTCCGAAAGAGCTGCGGTGGCGCTGTGACGCAGCTTCTCAATCTCTGCGTTTATATTGCTATCCTTTTCTATATATGTATCCGTGGATGGCACATAGGCCTCAGGCTGATAATAATCGTAGTAGCTGACAAAATACTCCACCGCGTTTTCCGGAAAGAATTCCTTGAACTCTCCGTGGAGCTGAGCGGCCAAAGTCTTGTTGTGACTTATAACAAGAGTCGGGCGATTCAGTCTCTGGATTACATTGGCCATAGTGAAGGTCTTGCCTGATCCGGTAACGCCAAGAAGGGTGGCAGCCTTTTGTCCGTCCTCAAAGGCTTCCACCAATTTATCGATGGCCTGGGGCTGGTCCCCCGTTGGTTTGTAATCGGAAACTAATTTGAAATCCATTCTATTCTCCCGATTCTTCGGCTTCTTCTATCCCCTCGCCGGCGGCTTCCTCCGCTTCGCTGTCTCCGTCGGCGTCGTAGTTTGGAGCCACATAGTCCATTTCCAGATAATCCGCGTATTTCTCATTGGGCGGAATTATCATTAAGCGTGCATGTCCTTCTTCAAGAATCTTTTTGTTTACCAGTTCTCCCTTATACCAAACATAGGCGAGAGTCCTGTCGTAGCGATCCACTTTCTCCTTGTCGTATTCCAAGCCAACAGTCTTTCCCGTTAAAAGATTTTTCAAATACTCAGAGGCAATCTTCCCCTCCTCCGTATTTAAATCGGGATTGCTGTGAACGCTTTCCGGGGCATCGATTCCGATAAGCCTTACCGTAACCTCCTGCCCGTCTATTTTGCAAATAATTGTGTCTCCATCGCTGACCCAAACCACCTCAACATATTCCAGGCCCTCCGGCTCCGTAGGCGGTTTTTGATTGCTGTATAGCAGAACAATGATTCCAAAGGAAAGAGCCAGCAGAAGAAGACCGATTAAGAGTTTCTTCATTGCGAATCCTTTGATGGTTTATTCGAATCTATAGCCGCCCTCTATTCTCAGGGTCTTTTCGAAGAAAAGCTTAAGTACTTTGTAGAGATACTCCGGATCCTTAGTTCCTGCGGTCTCGTAGGGCGAATGCATTGCCAGCTGGGGAAGTCCGATATCCACCGTATTGAGGGATACGTGAGCATTGGCGATATTTCCAAGGGTTCCGCCACCCTTTTTGTCCGAACGATTGTAGAACTCCTGATAGGGAACCTTTGCCTGATCGCAAAGCTCTTTGAAGAGAGCATGAGACACAGCGTCGGTTGTGTATTTCTCATTGGCCGCGTGTTTGATTACGATTCCGCCATTGATGATCGGCTTGTTTACCGGGTCGTGATGCTCCGGATGATTGGGATGAAGGGCGTGGGCGTTGTCCGCAGAAATCATCATGCTTCCGGCCACAGCCCTCCTATAGTCCTGCTCCTTTCTTCCGCAGGCCTCGTTAATGCGAGACATTACATCAAAGAGGAAGGTAGAGTCGGCACCCTGCTTGGTGAGACTTCCCACCTCTTCATTATCAAAAATTGCAACCATGGAAACGGCGCTGTTCTTGGCTCCATTGCCCTTCTTCGCCTTGGCGTCCACCAGCGCCTTATATGACATATATGCACATTCCATGTCGTCAATGTGATGGGTAGCAAAGAATTCATTATTGACTCCCAGCACGCTTCCCTTGGTTCTGTCATAAACAAAGATATCGCAAGAGAGAATATTCTCCGCCTTGGTCTTAGCCTTCTCAGCCAGAAGGTTAAGCAGTGCGTTCTTGCCATCCCCTTCCTTTAATCCCAGTAAAGGAAGCAGATCTACCTGAGGATTGTATTCATAGCCCTTGTTGACTTCTCTGTTCATATGAATCGCCACATTGGGGATGATCATAAGATCTCTGTCTATATTGACCAACTTGGTCTTTATACGTCCTCTCTCTTTAACCATGATTCTTCCGGCAAGAGAAAGAGGTCTGTCAAACCATGGAGCCATAAGAAGTCCGCCGTAGGTTTCCACATTAAGCTTGATATATGGGCCACCTTCTATGCGGTCCGCATCCAAGCCCTTTACCTTAAGGCCCGGGGAATCGCTGTGGGCCGCTGAAATCTGGAATCCGCTAAAAACCTTTCCCGGCAAGGTGAAGGCTATAATAGAAGACCCGTTACGGGTAATATAATACTTCCCCCCGGCTTTCAGTTTCCAATCCCCGCTTTCATCAAGATGTGAAAAGCCCGCCTTTTCCAAGCCCTTAGCCATTGCATCCACCACATGAAAAACGGTGGGGTTGGCTTCCACAAAAGACATGAATTCCTTGATTAATCTCTCACTCATTTCTTTTCCTCTCGTTTTACAGTACAGCGGCCATTTCGACCGACCTACCTACTTCACTTGCGCTGGCCCTATGACGAGGGTAGCTCTCCCGCAATCAAAGATTGCCCCACTATGGCAGGACAATCTTTCTCTTCTCTTCTTCTCTAGCCTCTCTGTAAAGCACAAACTTACGGCCTATGGCCTGGACGAATTGGGCATTCAGTTTCAATGCGATTTCATTGCAAACTTCTTTTGTATCAAGGCCCGCACCTTCTTGGATGGACCCTTTGATTAACTCGTTTGCTGCAAGATACTGATCTATGGTCTTAATCACATTTGGCGTCAAGCCTTCCCTGCCGATATATACCTTGGGATCCAGGCCGTTGGCCAAGCCCCTCAAGTAACTTCTCTGTTTTCCTGTTAACATCTTCCCTCCTGGGTCACGAGCCGCACTACTTCAGCACAATCTTATGGAATTTCTTCTTACCCTTCTGGATAACAAGAGCGCCTTCAGCAAAATTGTCCTCTGTTACAAACATTCTTGCATCCGTTACCTTTTCACCGTTAAGGGATACTCCGCCCTGCTCTATTGTGCGTCGAGCGTCGCCGTTGGATTCCGCAAGTTTAAGCTCGCTGAGGAGGCTGATTAATCCCTTTCCTTCTCCGGCGAAATCAGCAGCTGACATTTCAGTGGTAGGTATATCAGCAGAAGCTGCTCCACCTGCTCCGCCGCTAAATGCTGCGCGGGATGCTTCCAGAGCCTTTGTTGCTTCCTCCTCGCCATGAACCAGCTTGGTGATTTCGAAGGCAAGAACTTCCTTGGCCTGGTTTATCTCTGCTCCTTCCAGGGAAGACAGGCGATTAACCTCTTCCATTGGCAGGAAGGTCAACATACGGAGACATTTGTTAACATCTGCGTCACCCACGTTTCTCCAGTACTGGAAGAATTCGTAGGGGCTGCAACGATCTGCGTCAAGCCACAGAGCACCCTTCTGGGTTTTTCCCATCTTCTTGCCATCGCTGGTGGTAAGAAGAGAGAATGTCATTCCATAAACTTCTTTCTGAAGAAGCTTTCTGGTCAGGTCAACGCCGCCAATGATATTGGACCACTGGTCGTCTCCGCCGAACTGAATCTTTACATCAAAGTCCCTGGCCATAACCATAAA
>CAJOQI010000158.1 GCA_905236895.1 uncultured Peptostreptococcaceae bacterium
AAAGACGAAAGGAGTCCATCCATGCTTTACGGTCGTGAAAAAGAAAGCTTTCTGAATCTCCCAACACCTATCGACTATTTGGAGAATATATCAAAGGATTTGGGAATCAATCTCTATCTAAAGAGAGACGATTTAACCCGCCTTGGAACCGGAGGGAATAAGCTCCGTAAATTGGAATACCTCCTTAAGGATGCTCTTAATCAAGGCTCTACAGCACTTATTACCGCAGGTGGCGCTCAGACAAACCACGGAAGATTGACCGCAGCCGTTGCTGCAAAGTATGGACTTAAATGCGCCATAGTCACAGCCGACGAATACCCCGGTGAGCTTTCAGCCAACCTCCTTCTGGATGGAATCATGAGCGCGGAAGTGTATATGGATAATACAGGTATCACCCGAGAAGAAGCCATGGAAAAGGTGGCGGAAGAATGGACTGCCGCAGGCGAAAGACCCTATCTCATCCCCGTTGGCGGTTCCAACGACATAGGCATATTGGGTTACTACGAATGCGCCATGGAAATCGCTTCACAATGCCAGGCACAAAGCATCCGGGATCCCAGAATTGTGGTAACCGTAGGAAGCCTTGGTACATATATGGGTCTTGCAGCAGCTCAACTTAACGAAAACCTCCCCTTCCGTCTTACGGGTATCGCAATCGAACCCTTTGACGATGCTCAGGAAGAGGCCCTGAATTACTATAGAAGTTCCAAGGAATTCCACGGCTTTCTCTACGAAGCATCAAAGGAAGATTTCGATATTAATTGCAATTACGATCGGGGGGCCTATAACAATCCTGTTAAGGAAGTTAGAGAAGCCATCTACTATATGGGAGCCAAGGAAGGTATAATCCTTGACCCATGCTATACGGGCAAAACTTTCTCCGGCATTCTGGACATGGTAAAAGAAGGCCTTATTAAGCAGGGAGAGAACGTGGTAATGATCCATACCGGCGGCATTCCGGGAATCTATACGCCTCATCACCGCATTGAGATGGAGAAGGAGCTTCTCCACCACATACATATAATTAAATAAGACTTCAAAAAAGAAAAAACCTATAGAACTGTTTTACGTCGCTAAGTCCTCGGACCATCCTGGTCCTGCGAAGTCGCTCCCGCAAAAGGTTCTATAGGCTTTTTTATTGGCAAATCTTATTGTGTATGTCAGCCGGAGTCCTTCCCTACCAACAAGGTGAGCAGAGGCTGGAGAGGCAGTAGCAGGTTATGCACTGAGCACACATATCCGTATTGCTATAGCCTTTGTTATTGCTGGTTGCCTGGTAGAGTGTGCCGGAGCCTGTAAGACGCTGGTACATTTCTCTATACTCCCTTACATTGGGAGCCATGCTCATGGCCTGTCTGATATTGGTCAAGGCATCGTCCACATAGCCTCTTCTATATGCCAGGATTCCGCTTAAGTAATACCACTCCGCATCTCTTGTGGCATGGTTAATCAGAAGCTGATCAGCCTTATACAATTCTCCCTTGTTCAGGGCGTTTCTGATCTGGTAATAGTCCTGATCGTATTTCGCACTATTATAGGAACTGTACTGGGTACCGCTTCCGTAATTGCTATAGCTGCCGTTATTGTATCCGCCGGAGCTATAGCTGCCGCTATTATATGAACCGGTGCCGTAGGTGGTATTGCCGTAGTTCGCTCCGCCGGTTGTAACACCCTGCTTCATCAAAACATCATAGGCCTCGTTCACTTCTCTAAGCTTTTCTCCCGCCAGTTCAGCCAAAGGATTGTCCTGATATTTGTCGGGATGGTATTTCTTTACCAGCTCATGATAAGCAGCTTTTATCTCTTCATCTGTTGCATCGGGCTTTAGCCCCAAGACTTCGTATGGGTCTTTCATTTTTCTTCCTTACCTTCTGCTATCTTTTGGAGCACTCTATCAGTCTGTGCTCTCATTCCCATCATCATTATATTATCTATTATACCTTTATTCTTTTTGATTTCCAATAGGTCTATTCCATTGGATATACGAGACAGTCTGTCATAGAGCAGCGACTCCAGTCCTTCAATTCCAGCTTCCCTATATTTTAAGGGATTGTAGGAGCCATTCTCCACATCCTCCTCGTAGTCGTCCAAAGCATCTATTAGGTAGACCCAGACGCCAAGAGAAAACCCTATTTCCTCCATGACTATTTTCTGTTCCCCTTCAAGATCAGCCCCAAATATGGCTTTCATCATCTCTCCCGAAGTAATGGAACATCTATCCAGGCTGGAGGATTTTTCCTTTTCAAGCTTTTTCAAGGCCTCCATCTGTTCTTCAATTACCGTCGCAATCCTCGGATATCTTTCCTTGGTTTTTCTATATGCTCTACCAAGGACAAGGGAACCAATCTTTCCTCTTACGGGATGCTCATCCTCCATATCGTCAAGGAATTTATGATAAGAAAGAAGAATCATCATGTCTCCTCCATAGTCCACCCATTTGGATTCCCTCACCACGGGATTCTTTTCTATGTGATGGATAATGCAATGTTCTCTATCTATTCTTTCCTTCTTTTCTTCCAAGGACTCCATAAGCAAAGCCAGAAAAGCAGCATCGTAATTCAGGAGAAATCTGGAGGTTTGACCGTGGTTATCTCCCAAGGCTTTGCAGACTCCACAGTAATAACCCCTATAGATATCTATCTCATCTTCACTTAGGTGATCTTTGATGGTGGTTACATATCCGAACATCGGGCATCTCCCCTTGAAAGCTATTATTCAGCCTTGAATTCCTTCCAATACTTGCTGTACATATCGTCGTTCTCTGCCCCAAGGCTCTTAAGGGTCTCGCATTTGGAGAGCACCTCATCTCCCGGGAAGAGATATGACATCATCTTTTCGTCCCCGGAGACTTCGCTTATAACCGCTTTGTTGGGGATGGAATATGTGAGGTAATCAAAGTTCTTAAGGGCGGCTTCTTCGCTAAGCATAAAGTCGATCCAAGCTTTTGCATTGTCCACATTCTCCGCATAGGCGGGAATTGCCCAAAGGTCCATGAATTCTTCTGTGCCTTCCCCGGGGATGACGAATTCCAGATTCTCGTTCTCCTCCTGAGAGTAGAGAACTTCGCCGTTCCAAACAACTACTATGTCTGCGGAATTACCGATTGCCAAATCTCTCGCCGAGTCGTTGGCATAGGTATATACTAGGGGCTTCTGCTCCTTCAGATAGTCGGTGGCCTCTGCCAACTCCTTATCATTTGTGGTATTGATTGAATAACCCTTTGCCTTAAGGGCAATGGCGAAATTATCTCTCATGCTGTCGGGCATTACGATATTTCCCTCATAGGTGCTGTTCCAAAGATCATTCCAGGATGTGATTTCTCCCTCTGCCACATTCTCCGTATTGTACATAATGCCAAGAGTTCCGTAGGTATGGGGCACCGCATGTTTATTTCCCGGATCGCAGTCCTCGGCAATCTTAAGGTATTTCTCTTCCAGATTTCCGTAGTTTGAAAGATTGCTTAAGGCTTCACCACCGCTAAACTCCTTAAGCAAGTCCTCGGAAATCAGCCTTTCTATCATATAGTCGGAGCAGCAGATAACATCATAGTCCACGCTTCTGTTGGCTATTACGGGATACATTTCCTCGTTGGTATCAAAAGTATCAAGGACAACCTTAATTCCGGTGGCCTTTTCAAACTCTCCAACCAGGTCCGGGTCCATATAGTCACCAAAGCAATATACCTTAACATGACCGTTCTCACCATTCTTGCCTCCGCAAGATGTAAGAAGACCCAGAGCCAAAATCAAAACCATGGCTAAAACAATCCATCTGCTTTTCTTCATTTCTATCCTCCTATATTAACCGACTACTGCGGTTGTTCTTCTGTTTGAAATAAAATTGGTTATAAGCAATACTACCAGCACTACCAGGAAAATCACCGTTGAAAGGGCGAATAACGTAGGTCTTATACCAACCTTTACCTGGCTGTATATAAGGGTTGAAATCGTATTTATGCCCGCCCCTCTTGTAAAGTGAGTTACAACAAAGTCATCAACTGACATGGTGAACGCAAGAAGGAATCCCGATACGATACCGGGGCTTATATCAGGAAGCACTACCTTCCTAAAAGCGTATCCCGGTGTGGCCCCAAGATCCAACGCCGCCTCATAGGCATTAGGCGTAATCTGTTTTATCTTGGGCATTACGGAAAGTATCACATATGGAATACTGAAGGTCACATGGGACAGAAGCACCGTTCCCCAGGACAGGGATATTCCGAAGACCAGGAAGGTCATCATAAGGGATATTCCTATTACTATATCCGCATTGAGGAGTGGAATATTGTTTAATCCCATAAGCAGGTTTTTACTCTTCTTACCCATGGCCATGATTCCCGCACAGGCCAAAGTCCCTATGATAGTGGCTATTATTGCGGAAACTATAGCAATGGAGAAAGTATTCCAGATAGCCTCAAGTATCTGCTTATTTCTGAACATATCGCCATACCAATGGGTGGTA
>CAJOQI010000159.1 GCA_905236895.1 uncultured Peptostreptococcaceae bacterium
CCATAGATCCTGTTCCCGTTCCGCAAGCCAGGGTAAAGTCCTCCACCCCTCTCTCGTAGGTCAGTTCATCCACATCCTTGCCTCCGATTACATGGTAGAAGTTCACATTGGCTCCCTTGGGAAGGTCGGGATGATGACAAAGGGCTCGTGCCAGATCAAAAAGTTCCTTGCGGTCTTCTGCCGCGCTTCCTCCATTGGTTGAGGCTCCGCCTGCTGTCACTCCTCCGCCAGCATCTGTGGATGCACTCCCCTGGTTGCTCATGATATCGCTAACCAGGTCTCCGATTCCTCGGCACTTAACTGCTATTGCGGGAATCCCCGGGTCACCCAGCTCCACATAGTCGGCCAGGACTCCTCCGTTGGGGCCTCTCTCTATATTATCCAGAATGCTTTCTGCGTTCTCGGTACTTTCTCGACCTTCCCCTCCGCTCCGCAGGTCCGGCCCCTCAATCATCAGCTCCTTACTAAGCTCCATCTTGGTAACGTCGTTTAAGCGGATTCTGTAATCTCTATCATTAAGTCTCTCCGCATAAACCAAGCCGGCCGTTGCCTGGATCACCATATCTTCTCCCACCAGGTCCTTTTCATAGCCATAGCGAGCCATGCATCTGGCGCCGTTTCCACACATTTCACCAAGGCTTCCGTCGCAGTTGAAATACAACATGGAGAAATCCGCCTCTTCCATTTCGATTCCATCATGCTCCGCAGCCCCTTGGGTTCCCTCTTCAATCGAAGCAAGTTCCCAGGGTTCATTCACCGCCATCAGACCGTCTGCCCCAATGGATGTCCGCCTTTGGCAAACCCTGGCGGCCAACCTGCTTAGCTGCTCCTCCGAGAAACCATATTCTCTATTATCTATTATGATGAAGTCGTTTCCGGCTCCCTGCATTTTTGTGAATTTGATCTTGGAAAGTTTCTTCGCCATCCGTCTTTCTCCCCCTATCTTTCCATCAGAAAACTAATCCTAAGTTCATCCGCATCCATTTTGCACATGGCTCCCATGGGAAGGCTCATCATGGGATAGTCGTGGCCAGACTCCACTCCCCAGATTGCGGGGATTGAGATATCCCTTAGGATGTCTTTGATGCAGTCAATCCAAATCCAGTCTTCGGCGCAGTTGCTCTTCATGTCCGTAAACTGACCGATGAGAATTCCCGCTGCCTTATGGAGATAGCCCGCATCTCTTAAATGATACATGGCTCTTTCCGTTTTGCTGGTGGATTCGTGAACGTCCTCTAAAAATAAAATCTTTCCCGTAGGATCAAAGTCATATGGTGTGCCGATGGATCCCACAACCAGGGTCATATTTCCTCCAACCAGAATGCCTTCAGCCTTCCCCGGGTTTATCTGTTTCAGTTCCTTCTCCTTGGGGGACCAATAGGCGACTTCCCCTTCGCCGTTTAACACCTCGTAGAAGGACCTTTCAGTTTCTTCGTCAAAATCATCCACCATATTTGATGACACCATTGGACCGTGGATGGTTCCATATCCGCATTTCTCGTTTATATATAAATGGAGATTGGTGATGTCGCTATAGCCAACAAAAAGCTTGGGATTGTTTTTAATCACATCAGAGTCCAGATGCTCCATGATTCTGGCGCTTCCGTCCCCACCTCTTACGCAGAAGATGGCGTCCACCTCCGGATCAGCAAACATTTGGTTAAGAAGCTCCGCCCTTAGTTTTCCCGGGCCTGCGGAAAGACCGTGATAATCCAAATCCAGATTATCAGAAGCCTTAACCCTATAGCCCATTTCCCCCAGCTTTTTGATGCAGAGAGGAATCCTCTCGCTGTCGATTTTGGAGCTTGGAGCAACCAGCCCAACGCAATCGCCTTTTTTCAATTTCTTTGGAAATTTCATTTTCTTCTCCCTTTAATTCAGCGCTTACCCCCATTCTACCCTCTTTCCAAGGGCCTTACAAGAATGTATAATTGGCGTAGATTATTGACTTAATCGGAGGAGAATATGAGTAGAACTTTTGATATAGAAGCACTGGATAAGCAGCTTGAGAAGATGTTTGATGAATCCCGATTTCCCAATATTTCCGTGGCTATTCGCGGACCCGAGGGGATGATATATAAGAGGGGCTTCGGTCGTAGAAGGCTGGATCCGGAACTTCCCGTGGATGAAAATACCATCTATGGAATCGCCTCCATGAGCAAATCCTTCACCACCCTTGCCCTGGCAATTCTTCAAACCGAGGGAAAGGTGAACTTTGATGATCCGGTGGCGAAACATTTCCCCGATTTCAGGGTGCCCGGAATTCCAAAAAGTGCAGTGACCCTTCGTCACCTTGCCATGCATACCGCGGGAATCCCTCCGATTCAGCCCCTGGAGTGGTCTATCGCCATGAACAGCACCGAGAGGGAGAACGAGTGGAGCCACAAAATGCGTGAAGCTTCTCCCAATAAGATGGACACTATCGAAGACATTATCGACTATATCGCCGCCGGGGATTATATGGTTCCGGGATACACCACCCTTGGTTGGCCCGGAGAATATATGAGTTATTCCAACGAAGGCTACGCCATCCTTTCCTATGTGGTGGACAAGGTTGCAGGCATGACCTTGGAGGAGTTTCTTAAAGAAAGGGTTTTCGGACCCCTGGAAATGAATCGAACCGTCCTGGACGTGGATGGTAGCGAAATAAGAGAAATAGCAAAGGAAACGGACGAGACCAATTCTCCCGACCATAATATTGCCGCCTTATTTGAAAAGGACGAAAAAAGCAAGCTGGTTTGGGATGACAATTATTCCATCCTTCCACCCTTCCGCGGCTGTGCCTGCGTCAAGTCAACGGCGGAAGATATGTCCCACTATTATCTTGCCCTGGCTGATGGAGGCAAATGGAACGGCAAGCAGGTGATTCCGGCGGAAGCAATTGAGCTTATGGTTGGCGCCGCCTTCCCTCTAAACTATATTCGCCACTATTGCCTTGGCCTAAACAAAAGATCCATGGCAGGTCGCATCATCTGCGATCACTCCGGCGGACTCCACGGGGTTTCCACCCAAGGAGGTTTTATCATGGGCGGAAGTGCCGACGACACCCCCTATTCCGTAGTTGTACTCTGCAGCCAAGGAGATGTGGAGCCGGAGGACTTTAACTGGACCTGCTATAATATGATTCTTGGTCTTTCCCTGGAAACCAAACATTATACCGGTTGGGTTCCCGTAGAGGAAGAATTCTCCGACCCGGAAATGTTGGTTGGGGATTACGTGGTAGCTGAAGGCGAAACCCAGCATTTCATCTTAAGCTACGACAATGGAGGAGACTCCAAAAAATACCAAGTCCCCACTCTTCATGGGGACTTTAGGGGAACCGACGTGATTCTAAAATACTGCGGCGGAACCAGATTCGAAGCCTTTAAGGAGAGTAACCCAGAGGAGCGAGTTTATCCCATGGAATTCTTCATTAAAGATGGCAAGGCCATAAAAGTGAAATGCGGATCCAGGATTTATCAGCGAATAGATGAGTAATAGAAAAACCTTCCCATGAAATGTGAGTATACATTTCCGGGAAGGTTTTTTATTGCAATTGTTTATTCCCTATTTCCTAAATGATCCGGAGTGTCCACCGTGGGTCATTCCTCCCGGGCTTACATGGGTTGTGCTGCCGCCCGGTCTGGGACCGTTATTGCTTTGCTGAACCCGAGGCACCCTAGTTATATTGCTATAGAGGAACAAATCTCTTGATGCTCTGGGATCCAGGGCAAAGCTATCTCTAACCACATAGTTTCCTGCCCTTGGTTGATAGCGAACTGTCTTAAGCTGGGCCCGAGCAGAGCTGGTTCCTGCGAAGCCGCTGAACAAACCTGCTGCAATGGCTATCAGTCCTCTGGATGCCCAGGGGAAGGGTTTCTTTGGTTCGTTGCCCACGTCGATTATATTCCCCTCTTTTGCGGAGGTAACATATTCGTCGCAGCGCTGAGCAAAGGAGTCGAAGGCCTGATAGAATTTGCCCTTGTTAAGATTGTCCACCAGTTCCGACTCAATCTGATCAAGACCGTAGTCCGTCAGGGCGGTAATGCCATAACCCGAGGTGCTGGTTGCCCAGCGACCGTCTTCATAACTGACCAAAAGCAATATGCCGTCACGATTGGGCCCCTGACCGTAGCCATTGTCTTCAAAGTATTTGTCCGCATAGTCCGTGGTGCTCATTGTGCCGGTGGTATCCACCGTTACTATGACCACGTCGAACTGAAGACGGGAATTGATTTCTTCCAGCTTTGCCTCCAGTTG
Source organism: uncultured Peptostreptococcaceae bacterium (assembly GCA_905236895.1). Taxonomy (GTDB): domain Bacteria; phylum Bacillota; class Clostridia; order Peptostreptococcales; family Anaerovoracaceae; genus Eubacterium_B. The sequence goes on from CAJOQI010000159.1 coordinate 4,240, forward strand.
AGCCTCTTCTTCCGCAGTCATAAGATCTGCGGCATCATCCACATATCTGTGGCCGGATAACAAGGTGGAAAAACCAAAACCAAGGGAAAAGCTCATGAGAACAATAACCAGGGCAAAGAGCAGCGTTGCAGCTCTTCTTGCACTTCTATGAAGGGTGGCTTTTTCTAATCTCTTCATCTCGCCACCTCCTACATTATCCACCAGAGCAGATAGGAGATACCAAAGACCGCCGCCGCAACTCCCACGGAGATTGCGCCGAACATTCTTCCTGCGGCACCTTCGTCCACCGGTAGGTCACCGATAAACTTACCTGTCTGCCCGTTCATGGCAAAGGTATAAACCTTGCCCTTCCAGGTGGTATTCAGAAGCCAGATTGGATAGAGGGCATAGGTCGCCTTGGAATTTCTAAGGTGAATGCTCATGCTCTCCGGTCTGGCGGTTTCGTATCCGCTGACGGAGTCTTTAAGAATCTGCTCCGTGCTTTTTCTGATTCTTTCGTTTGCTCTTCCTATGCTTTGATCCGCCGTCACGTCGTAGCAGTCCGCCATAAAGCCGGCCAAATAGCCGGTCCTGAAGGGCACCGCATCCTGGAAATCAAAGGGCTCTATGGACTCCATCATGGCGTCGTCCATTTTGCTGGAGCCGTCAATAGCCACGTGCTCGAATTTGATTCTTCCGTTTCGGGAAAGGGAGAAATGACGAGTCTCGGTGCAGGTATATTTGGCATCCATCCAGGAATTGCTGCTGGTTGCATGGAATCTGGCGTGGGCATCCGCCTCCGCATCAAAAAGCCAGAAAGGCACATAGATTC
>CAJOQI010000160.1 GCA_905236895.1 uncultured Peptostreptococcaceae bacterium
GTAGAATAGGTTTCCATACCCTGGGATGCAAGGTGAATCAATATGAGACTGAGGCTCTTAAGGAAAAATTCCTGGCCGAAGGTTTTTCCTTGGCTCAAGAGGGTGAAGGAGCAGATGTTTATATTATAAATACATGTACCGTTACCAATCTGGCAGACAGAAAGTCCAGACAGTTTATCAGAAGGGCCATCAAGGAAAACCCGGATGCCCTTGTGGTAGCCACAGGCTGTTATGTTCAGGTAAAGCCTGAAGAGGCAGCGGAGATTCCCGGAGTGGATCTTATAGTGGGAATAAACGAAAAATCTCGTATCCTGGAATATGTGGAAGAGGCTTTGATGACTAAAAGGGGCGTGACGGAAAAACATATTCTTTCCTACGACGAAATTCTGGAATACCGCTCCGACGGAATAATCTCTGCCATGGAGGGTAAGTCCAGAGCCTTTATAAAAATAGAGGAGGGATGCAATAGATTCTGCAGCTATTGCATCATTCCCTTTGCCAGAGGAAAGGTAAGGAGCAGAGATCCGGAAGAAATCATCCAAGAGGCAGAGACTCTAATCAAATCCGGATTCAAAGAAATCGTTTTAACGGGAATCAATACCGCTCTCTACGGAACGGATATAGGCATGGGAGGTATTGAGCCGCTGATAGCCATGATTAACGATCTGGAAGGGGACTTCAGAATAAGGCTTAGTTCCCTGGAGCCTACGGTAATCGACGCGGAATATGTGAAAGACCTTCTGAAATACGAAAAGCTTTGTCACCACCTCCATCTTTCTCTTCAGAGCGGCTCCGACAAAATCCTAAGATCCATGAACAGAAGATATGGGAGAGATGAGTTTCTGGAAATAGTCAAGGTTGTTAGAGACTTTGATCCCTATTACGGGATTTCCAGCGACGTAATCGTCGGCTTCCCTGGGGAGGATGAGAGAGACTTTGATGATAGCCTGGACCTTATAAGAAGGGCGGGAATCGACAGAGTCCACGGATTCAAATACTCCAAGAGATGGGGAACAAAGGCTGCGGAAATGCCCGATCAAATTCCCGACAAGGTAAAACAGGAGAGAGGTAAGGTCTTGTCCCGGGTTGGGGAAGAAGTTAGCAAAGCCAGGAAAGAAGCCATGGCAGGCATTGTGAGACCGGTGCTCTTTGAAGAAATGACTGCAAGGGGATTTGTTTCCGGTTATGCAGATAATTATGTTAGAGTATATGTAGAGGGGGACGAGAGCCTCCTGGGAAAAACAGTCGATGTAACCTTTGGCCCCATTATGAAGGACGGGGTTGAAGGGAAGCTATAGATAATATAAAAGAGGATAATAAGAAAGGAGAAGAATATGTCGGACTGCATTTTTTGCAAAATAGCGGATCACGAAATACCCAGCAATGCGGTGTATGAAGACGAGCATATGCTTTGTTTCCACGATCTGGAGCCCCAGGCTCCCATCCATGTGCTGGTGATTCCAAAGAAGCATATGGCATCCTTGGATGAAGTAAAAGAAGAGGACAAGGAGCTTATGGGGCATATTATGTTCAAGATTCACGAAATCGCTGCTGAACTGGGTCTTGAAAATGGCTATAGGGTTGTGATTAACACCGGGGAGGATGCTTTCCAGACGGTGAAGCACCTCCATTTCCACCTGCTTGGCAAGAGAAAGATGACCTGGCCACCGGGCTAAAGGCAAATATAATGCTTGATTGAAAGGCGAAATGGCGGTATAATATCAACGCTGTCACGAAAGTTGCGGCAAAGACATTCGCTTTTAACATCTCAAGCAAGGCAGGAGGTGATACAGATATGGCACAGGTAATTGTTGGTGAAAACGAAAGCTTGGAAAGCGCTCTTAAGAGATTCAAGAGATCTTGCGCACGCGACGGCGTTATGGCCGAAGTGAGAAAGAGAGAGCACTATGAAAAGCCCAGCGTGAGACGTAAGAAAAAGTCTGAGGCTGCGAGAAAGAAAGCGAGAAAATACTAATGTCTCTCAAAGAACAGTTAATGGAAGATTTCAAACAGTCCATGAAGGACAAGGATGAAATCGCCAAGAACACAATTAATCTTGCCAGAGCTGCCATTAAGCAGTATGAGGTGGATAAGAGAGAAGAATTGGATGACGCCGGAATACAGTCCATCCTTCAGAAACAGGTGAAGATGAGAACTGATGCCTTGGATGATTTTGAAAAGGCAGGAAGACAGGATCTGATCGATGCATATAAAGCTGAGATTGAGGTTCTGAAGAGATATCTTCCGGAGCAGCTGGACATGGAAGGAATTATGGCCATCGTCAGCGAAACAGCTGGTGAACTGGGCATAACCGGCGGAAAAGAAAACATGGGTAAGCTGATGGGCCCTGTAATGGCCAAGATAAAAGGCCAGGCCGATGGCAATATGGTAAGAGAAGCGGTAACAGTCTTCTTAAGCTAATGGTCGGATTAAGCTGCCCAAGGCGAAGGTCTAAAAAGCGAGCACTATTGTGCTCGCTTTTTTCTCCTTTAATCTTAAACATTCCAACCTTCATTTTTTATCTAATCTAAACTTATTTTTCCAGCATAGCCAGTATAGTAAACCGGTTTATATTCGCATATGATTTTTAGAGGTGAAAGGATAAACCTGAGGTATAAAAAGACCTTCTCTCATGGCAGGTGGGAGAGGTACGCCGATTCCTCTCATCTTTCAAAAAGAACCGAGGTGGATTATAATTGATTTATACAATTATGGAATTAAAAAAAATGGAGTTGCTATGGACCAATTAAGATTCAAGGAAGCTCACCGGTGGGTGAAGGACGAACTGGAAAGAAGCGCTAACTTCTGGCTTAAATACGGCTGGGATAAGGAGAACGGAGGAGTCTATACCTGCCTTGACAGGGAAGGAAAGATATACTCCACGGATAAGAGCGTGTGGATGCAGGGAAGATGCGGCTGGACCTACGCTTACCTCTGCACCGTTTACGGAGTGAGGGAGGACTGGCTCAACTTCAGCAAAAGCTGTATTGACTTCTTGGAGGACCACTGCGTCAACCATGATGCAGGAGGGAGACTATACTTCACTGTAACCGGAGAGGGCAAACCTTTGAGACAGAGAAGGTATATGTTTTCAGAAAACTTCTATGTCATGGCAAATGCGGAATACTATTACAATACAGGAAATAAGGAGCATCTTGAAATGGCGAGAAAGGCCTATGACTTCACCTGGAAGGTAATGAGAGGCGAAATGAAGGATCCTGTTAATATGCCTCCAAAAGTTGAGCCAGAAACCAGAAGAAGTAGATCCGTTGGATGGCTTATGATCTATCTTAATGTAACAAATATAATGCTTAGGTGCGATCCTGATAATAGAGAACTATATTTGGAGAGGGGAAGAATTTGTTCTGAAGAAATTATTAAATATCATTATAAACCGGATTTGAAGTGTTTACTTGGAATCGTTGCGGAGGACGGTTCTCCTCAATTTGAGTTTTCGGCAGGACGGTCAATAAGTCCCGGAGATGGAGTTGAGGGTAGTTGGTTTTTGGCTGAATATGCCAATGAGGTTGGCGACAAAGAGCTTCATCATAATGCTGCAAATATTCTGTTGGATGCATTGGCCGCAGGTTGGGATGAGGAATACGAAGGGCTTCTGTATTATATAGATTATCTGGGAAAACCACCTGAATTATATGAGCATGATATGAAACTTTGGTGGCCTCATACGGAAATGATTATATCGACCTTGATGTTTTACAGGGACAACAAAGAAGAAGTCTATTTAGATTGGTTCTATAAAGCATACGAATACTGCAAAAGGTTTTTTGCAGATCCGGAATACGGGGAATGGTATGGTTATCTTAGGCGAGATGGAGAGCCTACTGAGCCTCCATGCAAGGGGCAAACCTATAAAGGCCCTTTCCACGTTCCAAGGTGTTTGATAATGGCAGACATTCTTATGAATGAAATTGAAACCAAAAGCATTTAACTGGAATCTGATAAGTTAATTAGGGATGTGAAATTGGCTCGCCGTCAATGAATACCTGAACCACATTTAATTCTTTATCCAATAACACCAGGTCCGCAGCCTTACCAATGGCTATGGATCCTATTTTGTTTTCAACTCCTATGGACTTGGCCGGGGTGATGGTTGCTGCTGTAATGGCATCTTCCAGAGGAACTCCATAGGAAATCGCTCGTCTCATGCCTTCCATCAGACTGATGGAGGAGCCTGCAATGGTGGTGGTTCCGGACATATATGCTTTGCCATCAGCCATGGTGATCATTTGTCCACCCAATTCATATTCCCCGTCGGGCATTCCTGCGCAGCGGAGGGAATCGGAAATAAGGACCAGCCTGTTACCAAAGGTCTTTGCTGTCATTCTAATAACCGAAGGATCGATATGGAAGCCGTCGGTTATCAGCTCAACAAAGGCACCACTGTCAAAAGCCGCTCCGATTACCCCCGGAGCTCTATGACCCAGGGCGGGCATGGCATTGTAGAGGTGGGTGGCATGATTGGCACCTGCATCAAAGGCGGCCATGGCAGTTTCGTAATCCGCCATGGTATGACCTATGGATATGGCCACATTATGGCCTACTTCTTTAATGAAGTTCATGGATCCGGGCAGCTCCGGGGCAAGGGTAATCAGCTTGATTAAATTACCGGAAGCTTCCTGCAATCTATTAAAAAAATCAACATCGGGATCAGCCAGATTGTCGGGGTTCTGGGCTCCGCATTTTTCTTTGGAAACAAAGGGTCCTTCCATATGGATTCCGACCACCTTGGAAGAAAGAAGAGAATCCTTTGATCTTAAATCCTCGTAGTCACGAATAGCCTCGACGGCCTTTTTAAGTTCATGTTCCTTAAGGGTCATTGTGGTGGGGCACCATGAGGTAACTCCGTTTTCTGCATAGTAGGAACCCATGGTCTTAAGTCCATCCAAGTCTCCGTCACTGGCATCATGGTTCATGGCCCCGTGGGTATGAACGTCGATTAGACCGGGAATGAGATAAGCTCCACAAGCATCCAAAACCGCTTCTTTGGATTCATCCAAATCAAGGCCGATTTTCTCAATCGTCTGTCCGAACTCAATATTTCCTTCTCTGAATTCTCCCTCTATAAATAGCTTGCAATTTTTGATTATCATATCCATTATCTCCGGTTATAATTGTGGCCTGCCAACAACTAAGACAGGCCATCCCATTTAGTCTATATCAATAGGCATTATTCTATTGCAGGTAGGGTTGCCGCTGTTGCGGACTGACCCACTCTTCTAAACATTTCGTCCGGAAGGGCAGGGAAAAGTCCTCCTGCAACATGGGGATATTCATCCTCCAGAACCTTCTTGCATGTAGAAAGTATCAAATCGCCTCCCTTTCCGCTCATTACTCTCCCCAGAAGAAGAACGTGCTTCATTCCGTAGAGGGAATGATAGAAGGGAAGGGTGTGACCAAGGTAAACGCCGATATTCTCGTAAACGGAAATGGCTGCAGGATCGTCCTTTTCCATAAGGCCCTGAACTACCTTAAGCTTTTCCGCAGGGGAAAGGCTTTCTTCCAATTCTATACCGGCTCTTGGAGCCAGCTTGATGACGGAATCTTGGGAGAAGTATTTTACTCCGCATCCTATATCTCCGCTCCATTCATCCACCATGGCTTCTGGACTGCAGTCCACGGGAACAAAGGCAAGTTCGTTTAGCCATCCCGTTATGCAGCCATCCTTATCAACAAAGCCTGCGGCCTCGCTGGTTCCCATGGCTATGCCAAGAACATTGTTTTCTCCAATGCTCAGTTTCCCCGCCAGGGCGGAAACGTCTCCATCGTTTGCAACGGCAAAAGGCACATTACCAAAGGTATCGGTGATTGCGCGAATATAGATATTCTTAACATCCTCGTCCCAAGGACCTTCTGGAACCTTTAGGAAGAGGGATGATCTCATATTCCTGTTGTTTATAAAGATTCCCGCACTGGAAACTCCAACCGCATCAACTCTTGGAAGATGAGAAGCTGCTGTTTTAAGAGCTTCAACTATTCCTTCGTAATGATATGAAGGGTCTGTATTGGTCTTGGGGAACCAAACTACCTCTTCGTCATAGACCGTTTCTCCGTCGATACAGGCTGAAACCTTTCGGTCGCTTCCTCCTGCATCAAAGCCTATGCGGCAGCCTTCCTTGTGACCGCCGATTTGCTTGGGAGAATCCTTTGCTTCTGGAACTTCCTCGCAGAAAATCACCTCAAATGGATGCTCAAAAATATGAGCCATGAAGTGGAAGTCAAAATCCCTTGATCCACCATTTGAATAGGCAGAGGAGAGATAATCATAGATATCCTCACTGCCTGATACATAGATTCTGAAGCCTCCCTTCATCCAGAGAAGGGTTTTAACAAGACGGTCCACATAATAATTGTCTGCGTCCTTCATTTCAGGAGTTCCGTGCACCTTGGTTTTTATTGAAGCGATTTGGCCGTCGGCTCTTTCCACCGCAATCCCTATTTCCTTGCCCTCCTTTGCTGAATCAAGGAAGGACTTTTGGTAGAGTCCCAGAGGGATGAATTTCGGATCCAGAGAAGGGGTGTTCTTCAAATTTATTTCGATACCATAGAGTCTCATTTAATGGCTTCCTTTCCAAATGATACTTAGGGTAGTCTTAACTATCGTACAAGTTAATTATATACCCGTGTCACATCTTGGAGCAATTGAAAAAAAGGGCTATAAGAGGTAAAATAATTATGTATACGCTTTTACAGACAGCGAGGTTGGTATGAGCTTTATTGAACTGAAAAATGTAAGCAAAATCTATAAAATGGGCGAGGTCGAAATCAAGGCCTTGGACGATATTTCCTTTTCCGTGGATCGAGGGGAATTCGTAGTGGTTTTAGGTGCCAGCGGCGCAGGTAAAACCACCATCCTTAATATCTTGGGAGGAATGGATAAGGTGACCTCGGGATCCATCATTGTGGATGGAAACGATATTTCCAAGGCCACCGATAGAGAGCTTACGGATTATAGACGCTTTGATATAGGATTCGTATTCCAATTCTATAATCTGATGCAGAATCTGACCGCCAAGGAGAACGTGGATCTGGCTGTGCAGGTCTGCAAGGATCCTCTGGAATCCAGATATGTGCTTAAGATGGTAGGGCTGGAAGACAGGATGAACAATTTCCCATCCCAGCTTTCCGGAGGAGAGCAACAAAGGGTGGCTATTGCAAGAGCGGTAGCAAAGAATCCAAAGCTTCTCCTATGCGACGAACCCACGGGAGCCTTGGACTATGAAACGGGTAAGCAGGTTCTGAAGGTTCTTCAGGACATGTGTTACAAAGAGAATATGACAGTAATGATGATTACCCATAACAGCGCGATCGCCGATATGGGTCAGAAGATTATCAGAGTTAAGAGCGGAAAAGTCGAATCCGTTATTATAAACGAAAATCCAAAGGATGCGGAAGAAATAGAGTATTAAAATGCTGCAAAAGGACACCTTAAGACTTATAACGAAAACCTTCAATAGATTCTTTTCGTTGCTCATGATCGTTTTGATCGGGGCAGGTTTTATGATGGGACTTTTAAGCACCAGAGCCATTATGGAAGGCAGCGTCGACAAATACGACGACGATTATAATCTTCATGATGTACAGGTTTATTCCACCTATGGATTTGATGAACAGGATGCAACTGCCCTAAAGGACCAGGAATATGTTGATCAATTCTTTGCAAGCCGCATGGTGGATGTTTTAAGTGAAGCCAAGGATGGAACCGTGGCGGTTACCAGGGTTGAAGAACTGGATCGCAAGGTGGATAAATTTCAACTGGTTGAAGGTCGCCTCCCTGAAAAAGAAAACGAAGTGGTTATTCTGGACAACGGAATGTCCAAGGAACACTATCTCATAGGAGAGAAGATAAAGTTTTTCCTCGAAGAGGGGAATATTAAGGATAATCTTAAAAATGTGAACTATACCATAACGGGAATAGTAAAGTCTCCTGCCTATATGGCGGCTACTTATGGTACCAGCAATCTAAACAATATGGAATTGGAGCTCATATCCTTTGTTCCCAATTCAAACTTTGTTTTCGAATACTATACCACCATGTATTTCACGGCCAAAGGCGCTGAAAAACTACCGGGCTTTGATAAGACCTACGATGACCATATGGAAGATGTGGTAGGGGAGATGGAGTTCTTTGCCAAGAATCAGCAGGAGAATCTTAAGAGCAAGATTTTGGCTGAATATACCAAGGAAATAGAAGATGGTGAAGCTGAACTGGCCAAGGAAAGGGAAGCAGGGGAGAAACAACTGGAAGAGGCCAGAACCCGGATTGAAGAAAGCAAGATGAAAATCGTGGCGGGAGAAACTCAGGTGGAATCCCTTCAAGCGGTTTTGGACGAGGCTCAAGCCAAACAAAGATCCTTGGTTGGAAAATACTCCGACGAGGCTGCCAAATCCATGGCCAGAATCAATCAGATAGTAAGGGCTGACAAAGAAGGAAGAAGCTTTGATCAGATATATACCCAGCTTGTAACGGACTACGGAACCTATGAGGCCATGAATAAACTGGCGGAAACCTTGGAAGGTTCCGGCTATGAGGAAAGCATCAAAGAAGCGGAAGCGAAGGCCGGTGAGGCTGCCGATAGGCTCAATCAACTTGAGGAGGAACTTAATAAGAAACTGGAAGAATTGGAAAAGGCCAATTCGCCTTCAAGCATTATTCCCGAGGGAATCGATATTTCTGACGTGGAAATACCGGATGTGGATTTATCCGATGTGAATATCCCGAATATTGACATGGGAAATGTGGATCTTCCCGAGGAGGCAAAGCGGGCTTTGGAAGATGCGAAAAGCGCTTTGGAAGAGGCCAGAAATGCCGTAGCGAGAGCTGATGGAGGGCTGCCCCAGGATGGAGCGCCTTTGCTGGCAGGAGTTGAGGATGCCCTTAAGCGAGCCCAGGAAGGTTTGGCTCGTGAGATAGACAATCTTGGAGATGATTCCGAGGCAAAGGAAGCCCTATCAAAGGCGGAAGAAGGAGTTAAGGAAGCCCAAAAATCCATTGAGGGTGCCAGGGATGAATTGATAAAGGCTGCAGATGACTATGCTGCCAGGGTTAAGGAGGCCGAGGAGAAGGCAAGAGAGGCTGCAGAGGCTGCAGCAAAGGAAGCGGAAAGCGCCGTCAAAGACGATGAAACCATCAAAGAATTAACTGATGCCATAGCCGATCTGAGAAGCAAGATAGACGAATATAGGGCGGAGCTTAATGTTTACGAAACCCTTATAGAAACCTATAAGGATCTGAAAGAGCAGGCTGCCGGCCAGGTGGAAAGTCCAAAGGAGCAGATGGAAAAACTGGGCAAGAAATACGGGGGAGATATTTCCGCTGCCTTTAAGGAATATACCAAATTACAGCAGGATAGATTGGTTAACGAGGCTCTTACTCAGGAAATCGAAGCCGCAAACAAGGTGATCAACGATGCCCAGAAGAGCATAGACGAATCCAAGGCGGAGGTGGAGCAGGGAAAAATTGCCCTTGAAGAGGGAGAGGCGGAGCTTAGACGAAACGAGCTTCTATTCAATCTTGAAATTGAAAAGGCAGAGGCAGAAATAAAGAAGGCATATCAGGAACTTGAAGCACTTCCTGAGGCTCAGTGGATTTTACTGGATAGGACGAGCCATTATTCCACCTATATGTTTAAGAATAATGCTGCCCAGATGGGCGCCTTGGGAATAAGCCTTCCCGTACTTTTCTATCTGGTTGCAGCCCTGGTCTGCATGACTACCATGACGAGACTGGTGGATGAGCAGAGAGGACAGATAGGTGTTTTAAGAGCTTTGGGATTCTCCAAATTTCAGATAACCTTTAAGTATGTCTTCTATGCTTTGTTGGCAGCTCTTATAGGAAGCGGCCTTGGAATCCTGTTTGGAATGGGTCTATTCCCAACGGTCATATATAAAACCTGGAGACTTATGTATGACCTTCCGGAGATGGTTTTCCACTTCCCAATCAGGAATGTGATAATATGCGTTGTTTCCTTTGCTTTGGTAATGGCTCTGGTGACAGCCCTGGTAACCGCCAGGAATCTAAAAGAGGAGCCAAGCCAGCTTATGAGACCAAAGGCTCCCAAGAATGCCAAGAGAATATTCCTGGAGAGGATCCACGCTCTCTGGTGGAGGCTTTCCTTTACGGGGAAGATTACAGCGAGAAATCTTATAAGATACAAATCAAGATTTATTATGACCGTCATAGGTGTTGCGGGATGCACAGGCCTTTTGATTGTAGGCTGGGGAATCAAAGACTCCATCTCCGATGTGGTTGCAATTCAGTACGGGCAAATTTTCAACTACGATCACATGGTTAATCTTACTGAAGAAGCGGATGTGGACAAGTTTAAGGAGGTTATCTCCAAGGATCTGGACAACGAATATGTGGTACCCGTGCTTAACTATGTATCTAAGGTGTATATAGACAAGGACGAGCCTACCATCTCCGTTATGGTGGGAGATGCCAGAGAGCTTAACGAGATTTTCCTTTTGAAATCAAGGCCCGGCAAGGAAGAAATCAAGATAAAGAATAGCGGAGTTATTGTTTCCGAGAAGTTCGCCAAGAACAACGGCATCAAAGCGGGAGACAAGATTACCATAGAGTCCCATTACGGAGTAAAGGGGGAGGTTAGAGTTGACGAAATATGCGAAATGTATTTCCAGCACTATCTCTTCATCTCCAAGGATTCCTATGAAAGCCTCTTTGGTGAAGGAGGCAAAGCCAATTCCATTATGGTTAAGAATCCGGGAGGGGCCAGCTTTAAGAAAGACATAGAAAAGATGGAAGGCTATGAAAGTGTAGTTGACTTTATTCCTATGATTGAGCAATTTAATACTATGCTGGAAGCCTTGGACTTTATAATCCTCGTAATAATCCTGACTGCGGGAGCCTTGGCCTTCGTTGTACTTGTTAACCTCACCCAGGTTAATATAAGCGAGAGAGTAAGGGAAATCGCGACCCTTAAGGTTCTGGGATTCAGAAAGGGAGAAGTTAATTCATACATCTTCAAGGAGGTATTCCTGCTTTCCATAATAGGAGGCCTTTTGGGCATTCCTCTTGGAATAGTGGAACACAGATTTATAATGAACGTAATCAATATGGAAATGATTATGTTCGGCCAGAATATTAAATGGTTAAGCTTTGTCTATGCCTTCGGACTTACCCTGGTTTTCACCATCATAGTTCTATTCTTCACAAGGAGAACCTTGAGAAAGGTAGCCATGGTGGAATCTCTTAAGTCCGTGGAATAGACATCATATAAACAAAAGTTTTAAGGAGGGTAATACCATAGAATTCGAATTGAGAGAGGATTTTCTCAGGGTTCCAATTCCCGAGAGCATCGACAGAAGAGAATTGTTCGGTAATCTGGACGAGTATCTGGAGGCCATGGAAAGCGCTTTGGGAGTTGAACTCTTCCAGAGAGATAACGACCTTTTAATCAGAGAAAGATCGGTGGAGGGAGTGGAAGAAGACGCAGCTCAAGTAGCATCTTCCGTGGTTAAGGAGTTAATTGCAATTCTTTCTTCCGTGGAAACTCTGGACAGACAGAAGGTTAATTATGTGATTTCCCTTGCAAAGGAAGGTAAGTCATATAGCGAAAGCGGTGTCAGCAAAGACATCATTTGCTTCACCAGCCGGGGCAAGCCCCTTAAGCCCAAAACCCTTGGTCAGAAAAACTATGTAAATGCCGTCAGAGAATGTGACGTGGTTTTCGGAATCGGCCCTGCGGGAACGGGGAAGACATATTTGGCCGTTGCCATGGCTGTAACCGCCTTTAAGAACAAAGAGGTATCAAAGATAGTATTGACCAGGCCTGCCGTTGAAGCGGGAGAAAGGCTGGGTTTCCTTCCCGGGGATCTTCAGGATAAGGTTGATCCCTATCTCAGGCCTCTATATGACGACCTCTATGACGTGCTGGGAAGGGACAATGCCCTCCGCCTAAAGGAGAAGGAAGCAATCGAAGTTGTTCCTCTGGCATATATGAGAGGCAGAACCTTGGACAATGCATTTATCATCCTGGATGAGGCCCAGAATACCACAAGGGAACAGATGAAGATGTTCCTTACCCGTATGGGCTTTGGTTCCAAGGTTATAGTTACGGGAGACGTAACTCAGATAGACCTGCCGGAGGACAAAAAGAGCGGTCTGGTTGAGGCGGAGAAGATACTGAAGAAGGTCAAGGGCCTTAAATTCTGCTATTTAACCGAGGTGGATGTAATCAGACACGAAATGGTTAAGAGGATCATCAGCGCCTACGATAGATATTACGACAGAACCAAAAGGTAAAAAGCAAGAGGTTAAAGATGAAGGTAGATTTTTCAAAAACCTGCGGAGTTAGAAAAAAGTCTTTGTTTACGGCTATGGTGGAGGGTGCCAAAATCGCCTTGGAGAAGGAAGGCTTTGATGAAGATATAATCGAAAGAGCGGAGCTTTCCGTCACCTTCCTTAAGGACGATAAAATCCGTGCCTTAAACAAGGAATACAGGAATAAGGACAAGGTGACCGATGTGCTGTCCTTCCCCATGTACGAGGACTTTTCGGAATTCCCCGAGGAAGGGGAAATTGCCCTTGGCGATGTGGTCATCAACAAAGAGCAGGCCCAGACTCAAGCCGAGGAATACGGTCACAGCTTTGACAGAGAATTGGTCTATCTCTTTATTCACAGCGTTCTTCATCTTCTTGGATACGACCATGAGAACAAGGAAGATAAGAAGGCCATGAGAAAGAGAGAAGAGGAAATAATGGAGGAACTTGGAATTGAACGATAAGGAATTATATAGAATCGCAAAGGAAGCAATGAAGGATGCCTATGCACCTTTTTCCAAATACCCCGTTGGTGCTGCCCTCCTTGGAAAGAGCGGCAAGGTTTATACGGGAGTAAATGTGGAGAACTCTACATATGGAGCAACCATATGCGCCGAGAGAACAGCCTGCGTCAAGGCCATCTCCGAGGGGGAAAGAGAGTTTGTAAAGATTGCCATAGCCATCAAGAAGGGTGAAGGAACACCCTGCGGGATCTGCAGACAGTTCTTATTCGAATTTGCTCCTGATCTTAAAGTGATTACGGGAGAGGACGAAGACCATCTCCACAGCACAGCCCTCAGAAAGCTTCTTCCGGGAGGGTTTAAGCTGTGAGATCAGGTTTCGTAAGCATAGTAGGTCGCCCCAATGTGGGTAAATCCACTCTTCTTAACAATATCCTCGGAGAGAAGATTGCCATCACCACACCCAAGCCCCAGACCACCAGAAACTGCATAAGAGGAATCTATACGGATTTGGATCCTGAAACGGGAGATGGAAGCCAGATCGTTTTTTTGGATACCCCGGGAATACATAAGGCCCATAATAAGCTGGGAAGCGCCATGACGGAAATGGCCTTAAACACCTTCAAAGAGGTGGATGTAATTCTCTTCTTGGTGGACGGAAGCCCGGACAAGGGGAAAGGCGATCTTTATATTCTGGAAATGCTTAAGAAAGTTAATACTCCCAAGATTCTTGTAATTAACAAAGTTGACCAAATGGATCCGGAGGAGTTTAAGAAGACATTTGATGGATACGAAGAGATGGGAGTCTTCGATAAGGTGGTTGGAATATCAGCCTTGGAGGGAACCCATGTGGAAGATTTGGTAAAGAGTCTTGATGAATATCTGGAGGAAGGACCCATGTACTTCCCTGAGGATATGATTACGGACCACCCGGAGAGGTTTATCGTAAGCGAAATCATTAGAGAAAAGCTTCTGACATATTTGTCTGAGGAAGTTCCTCATGGCGTTGCGGTGGAAATCGAGAGGTTTGAGGAAGGGGAAACCCTAACTGAAATCGGAGCGGTAATCTACTGCGAGAGAAAGACCCATAAGGGAATAATAATTGGAAAACAGGGCAAGAAGCTTAAGGGAATCGGAAAGAGTGCACGTCTTGAAATAGAGGCTCTTCTCGGAACCAAGGTTTTTCTGGAACTATGGGTTAAGGTTAAGGAAAACTGGAGAGATTCCGACATAGCAATCAGCAATTTTGGTTATAGAGATTAGGTTAAATGTATACCGAAAGCGAAGGAATAGTATTAAGACAGATTAAGGCCACGGGAGGAAGGAGGATGGTTCTCATGTTTTCCCAGAAATACGGGAAAATCAGCGTGGGGACCAGTATGAACGAGGGCAGGAGCAAGTCCAAATCCGCCCTTGCAATCAGGCCCTTTACCTACGGCAAATACGAGCTCTTTAAGAACCGGGATTACTATAATATGAACGGCGGAGAAGTAATAAGGAGCTTCTATTCCTTTGGGGAGGATATAGATAAATTCTTTGCCGCATCCTATTGTTTGGAACTAACGGAAAAGGCTTTGATAGATGAAATGCCCCAACCAAGGCTTTTCAGCATTCTGGTTGACCTGATGAAGGCCTTGGAGAAGAGAAAAACCTCCTTCGACACCTTGACCCTGGCATATATGGTCAAACTACTTAAAGAACTGGGAACAATGCCCGTCCTTGACAAGTGTTTAAGCTGTGGATCCACGGAAAACCTGACTTCCTTCAGTGTAAGAGAGGGAGGGGTGATTTGCGGGGACTGTGCAGCTAAAAACAGGGGAAGTAATTCCCCCGATAAATTGATTTTTACACCGGAATTTGATATATTAAATGTGATTGAATACTTAGCCGAAAAACCTATTTCCGCCTTTGAAAAAGTGGCATTAAAGGATAGGGATGGGGCGGTGCTTATGAGCATTCTAAAGGAGTATTTTTCCTATCATTTGGACATAAGCAAGCTAAAAAGCGAGAGTGTGCTATAAATAACATGGAGGTAGAAACAATGGAAGTTACGTTGGAAAAAATCGAACTGGTCAGAGACCGCACCGGAGTTAGCTATAAAGAAGCAAAGGATGCTCTTGAAGCAGCAAACGGAAGCATCGTTGATGCAATAATCGCCCTTGAAGAGAATGTTGAGGGAGTTGAAACAGTAAGAAGCACAGAGAATGTGGGCAACCGCAAGGATGCAGTTCTCGGAAAACTTAAAGAAACCATTGCCAAGGGTAATGTGAACAAAATCATCATCACCAAGGATGATAA
>CAJOQI010000161.1 GCA_905236895.1 uncultured Peptostreptococcaceae bacterium
ACAAGCCACGGTGCTTATAAATTCAAGGGCGACCCCTATCTTGATTTCGAGAGACTAAAAACCATCCACAATCTCATTCCCGAAACACCTCTGGTACTTCACGGAGCTTCCACGGTGCTTAAGGAATTCGTTGATCGCTGCAACGAATACGGCGGCGAAATTCCCGGGGCTCAGGGCGTTCCCGAGGAAATGATCAGAGAGTCAACAAAATGGGGCATCTGCAAGGTCAATATCGATACAGACCTTCGTCTGGCAATGACTGCGGAAATCCGCAGAGTGCTGGTAGAAAGCCCCGCAGAATTTGACCCTCGTAAGTATCTTGGCCCCGGACGCGACGCAATCGTACGCATGGTTCAGCACAAGATTAAAAACGTTCTTAACGCCAGCGGAAAGGCATAAGCCAAAAAGGCTCATCCGCAGCAAATATATAGAAATGAAAAACCGTCCGCAAGTGGCCTATAGCCGCCTTCGGACGGTTTCTTTTTTATCATCTTCCCCTTCTAAGCACCTCTCCCGCTCTTGCAAGAGTATGCAATCCATTCTTCGCAGTTAAGACACCGTTTACATAAACTCTGTCTATTCCCTTGCATCCCGGCTCCGGATGTTCAAAAGTAGGTGTATCCTCAATCTTATCAAAGTCGAAGATTACTATATCTGCAGCATAGCCTTTTTTGATTAGCCCTCTGTCTTCCAAACCGATTCGACCTGCCGGCATGGATGTCATCTTGCGGATGGCTTCTTCTAAAGAGAATAATTTTCTGTCTCTGCAATAGTGAGCGATTACCCTTGGGAAGGTTCCGGAATTTCTTGGATGAGGTTTTCCTTCCATATAATCTTCTGTAAAGGCCTCTCCGTCGGAGCCTGTCATAACATAGGGCTTCTGCATGATGTATTCCACATCCTCTTCGCACATGGCATAGCCTATCTGCCCTACCCTGGATTGATTGTAAAGAATCAGATCAAAGCACGCATCCTCAGGTTCCTTCCCCATTTCTTCCGCAATCTGAGCTATGCTTTTGCCTACCGTCCATTCATAGTCGGGATTCTGAGTATAAGAAACGCAGATAACCGGCCACCTATCCTTATAGAGTTCCTTAAGCTCCGCCTTCATCTTGGATCTTGCCCCCGGCTTTTGGAGTCTCTCCAGCATTTTCTCAACTCCACCTTCAAAGGCCCAATCAGGAATATTGCAATCTAGAGTAGTCGCCGTGGCTATATACGGATATTGGTCACATAGCACGTCCAGTCCCTCTTCACGGGCTGCCTCAATCAAGGCTGTGGACTTATAGCAAAGATTTCTCCAATTCTCTCTCCTTAAGGCCTTATGGTGAGAAATCTGCAGAGGTACCTCTGTATCTCTGGCAACTTCCAAGGCCTCTTCCACCGCCTCGATCAGCTTTGCTCCCTCGTTTCTCATATGAGTGCAATAATAGGCACCGTATTTGGGAAGAATCTTGCAAAGCTCCTTCATTTCCTCTGTTTTGGAGAAAACCCCGGGAGGATAAATCAGGCCGCTGGACATGCCATAGGCTCCGTCCTGAAGAGACTCGTGAAGCAAGCCCTTCATTATATCCATTTCCTTTTCCGTAGGTTCTCTGTCATCAAAGCCCATGGCCGCAACCCTAAGGCTGCCGTGACCAACAACCATACAGAAATTTGTGCTGGGACGAGAGAGTGTTATATGCCTTAAATATTCATCCATGGATCTCCAGCTATACTCCAGATCTCCCACATAATCCTTAAGAAGGTTCCGCTTTTCTTCATTATCGCTTACGGGGACGGCAGAGATTCCGCAGTTTCCTGCCACCTCCGTTGTGACACCCTGGAGAATTCTGCTTTCGTTAATCGGCATATACATCAAACTGGTATCGCTATGGGTATGAATATCAATAAAGCCCGGCACCAAATAGTGGTCATTACAGTCCACTATCTCCTCGGCGATTTCTCCCCATTCATCCTTATAGCCCGTAAGAATCTTGCCCACCTTCACTATGCGGCCGTTCTTAATTCCTACCTCTTCCCCGCGCCAGGGACTTCCGGTACCGTCGATTACTCTGCAGTTGGTAAATACTATGTCAAACATTTATTTCAACATCTCCTTTAGATACTGACCCGTATAGGATTTCTTTACTTTAGCCACTTCTTCCGGGGTTCCCGATGCAATCAAGGTGCCGCCCTTGTCGCCCCCTTCAGGTCCCAAGTCTATAATATGGTCAGCGCATTTAATTACATCCAGATTATGCTCTATTACAACCACCGTATTTCCTGCGTCCACTAGCTTCTGGAGAACCTGAATAAGTTTATCCACGTCCGCAAAATGAAGTCCCGTGGTTGGCTCATCTAAAATATATAGGGTGTTTCCCGTATCTCTCTTGGCCAGTTCCGTTGCCAGCTTAACTCTCTGGGCCTCACCGCCGGAAAGCTGGGTTGATGGCTGTCCGATCTTAATATATCCAAGACCCACGTCTTCTAAGGTTCTAAGATGCTTATAGATGGAAGGAATATTTTTAAAGAATTCCAGCCCCTCCGTTACGCTCATATCCAGCACATCAAATATGCTCTTATCCTTATACTTGACCTCCAAAGTCTCCCTATTATATCTTTTGCCCTTACATACTTCGCATGGCACATAAACATCCGGCAAGAAGTGCATCTCAATCTTTATGATTCCGTCACCGCTACAGGCCTCGCAGCGTCCTCCTCCCTTTCCCGGAGGATTGTTAAAGCTGAACCTGGATTTGTTGAAGCCTCTTATCTTGGCTTCAGGAAGCTCACCAAAAAGATTCCTTATGCTGTCGAACATCTTGGTATAGGTCGCCGGGTTGGATCTTGGGGTTCTTCCAATGGGGCTTTGATCAATGGTAATCACCTTGTCGATATTCTCAAGACCCAAAATCTCATCATGCTCTCCCGCCTCAACTTCGCTGTTGTTAATTGCCGCAGTTGCGGACTTGCCCAAAATCTCGTTTATGAGGCTGCTCTTTCCAGAGCCTGAGACCCCGGTAACGCAAACCATCTTCCCTAAAGGAATGTCCACGTCTATATTCTTAAGATTATTGCAGCGGGCACCTTTGATGGTAACAGTCTCTCCGCTGCCTGTGCGACGGGCTGTGGGAATCTCTATCTTCTTCTCGCCGGAGAGATATTGTCCTGTGATTGATTTCTTGCAGGCTTTGATGTCATCCACCGTTCCCTGGGCAACCAGCTTGCCCCCGTAGATTCCCGCACCGGGACCGATGTCAACAATGTGGTCCGCCGCATACATGGTTTCCTCGTCGTGTTCAACCACGATCAAAGTATTCCCCAGGTCCGTCAAATGCCTGAGGGTGTCAAGAAGTTTGCGGTTGTCCCTTTGATGAAGGCCGATGCTGGGCTCATCCAGGATATAGAGCACT
>CAJOQI010000162.1 GCA_905236895.1 uncultured Peptostreptococcaceae bacterium
CTTCAAGGTTGAAACCGCAAGAACAACCCATTCCGTTGCAGATGCCATCTGTCTATATATTCAGACTCCCGGAGCAAGTCTCTTCCATACGGGAGATTTCAAAATCGACTATACCCCAATTGACGGAGAACCTATTGACTTAAGCCGCTTTGCCGATATAGGCAAAAGGGGTGTTGATGTAATGCTTGCAGACAGCACCAATGTTTTGAGACCGGGATTCACAAAATCCGAAAGATATGTAGCTGAGGCATTGGACAAGATATTCAAGAAGGCAAAGGGAAGAATCATAATCGCAACCTTTAGCTCCAATGTTCACAGGGTTCAGAAGATTATAGATCTGGCAGTTAAATACGGCCGTCAATTCACAGTCTCCGGAAGAAGCATGGAGAACGTTGTTAAAATAGCTCAGGAACTGGGATATATCAGCATTCCCAAGGGTTCATATGTGGAGCTCAATCCCAAGACTGTGGATTCCGAAGAAATGGTGGTTATTACCACGGGAAGCCAGGGAGAGCCTATGTCGGCTCTTGCAAGGATGGCTTCCGACGATCATAGGATGGTTAAGCTTAGACCGGGTGATACGGTAATCCTATCTTCAACTCCGGTTCCGGGGAACGAAAAGAGCGTATCCAATGTAGTAAACAGATTGATCGACAAAGGTGTTGATGTAATCTATAACGATATTGCGGATATCCATGTTTCCGGACATGCTTGCCAGGAGGAATTAAAGCTTATTCATTCTTTGATAAAGCCTACTTTCTTTATGCCGGTTCACGGTGAGTCCAGACATCTTAAGGAACACAGCAAGCTGGCTGAGTCCTTGGGTCAGAAGAGCGAGAATATCTTCATTCTTTCCAACGGAGACCAATTGGCCTTGGATAGAGAGTCCGCAGTTCAGTATAAGAAGGTGGTAAGCGCCGAAGATATACTGGTTGACGGTCTGGGTATCGGCGATGTGGGAAATGCTGTTCTCAATGACAGAAAGAGGCTTTCCACAGGTGGTCTTATAATGATAGCCGCTGCGGTTAATCTTAAGAAGAAGAAAATCATATCCGGCCCCGAAATAGAAACCAGAGGTTTTATCTATGTGAAGGAACATGAGGATATGATTAATGAAATCAGATCCAAGGCAGAGGCAGCCATCAAAGAATGTCTCAGTCAGAAGACAACCGATAATGAAGAGATAGAGGCTAAGATTAAAGAGGTCTTAAGAAGATTCATTCTCAAGGAAACTCAGAGAAATCCAATCCTTCTTC
Source organism: uncultured Peptostreptococcaceae bacterium (assembly GCA_905236895.1). Classification (GTDB taxonomy): domain Bacteria; phylum Bacillota; class Clostridia; order Peptostreptococcales; family Anaerovoracaceae; genus Eubacterium_B. The sequence goes on from CAJOQI010000162.1 coordinate 1,257, forward strand.
CGGTTATTCTGGAGGTATAGAATACTTGGCATTTTAAGCCATCTATGATAAAATATTTCCGTTAATTCAGTATTGAATATTAAGGAGAGATGTATTTATGATCACAGCAGGCGATTTTAGAAAAGGTATTACTTTTGAGATAAATGGTGAGCCCCATGTGGTTCTGGATTTTCAGCATGTAAAGCCCGGTAAAGGCGCTGCCTTTGTTAGAACCAAGTATAAGAATATACTTACGGGAGCAACCAGAGAAGAAGCTTTTAACCCCAGCGACAAATTCGAAAACGCTCGAATTGAGACCAAGGTTATGCAGTATCTCTATAACGACGGTGAACTCTATTATTTCATGGACAAGGACAGCTATGAGCAGATTCCATTAAGCTATGAGCAGGTAGAGGATGCCATCAAATATTTAAGAGAGAATGACGAAGCTACCATTAAGTTCTATAAGGACAATGCATTTCTGGTTGAAGCACCCAACTTCGTTAATCTTACGGTTATAGAAACCGAACCCGGAGTTAAGGGCGATACGGCAACCAATGTAACCAAACAGGCTACCGTAGAAACGGGAGCTGTGGTACAGGTTCCAATCTTCATTGAAGAAGGTGAAAAAATCCAGATCGATACCAGGAGCGGCGAGTATCTGGGAAGAGCCAAGGAATAAGCAGTGATTAATATATGACGATATACGAGGAACGCTCCTTTTTAAGCGTTCCTCTTCGTTGTAAAGAGGTAAGAGGATAGAAATGAAAACCCTAAAAAAATGGCTAATAATTTTACCGATTTTGCTCATATTGAGCGTTGGAGCAACCATAGCTCTTCGCTATGTATTTAATTTGGATTTATCCAAGTCCCACGCTTCCCAGGACAATCATACCAAAATGGTTGTGATTCCCGAGGGATCTTCCACCAGGGATATTGCTGAAATCCTTGTGGTGGAGGGAATAATTGATGATGCCTTTAAGTTCAGGCTCTTTTCCAAATTAAACGAATACGACGGGAAATTCCTTGCAGGAGAATATCCCTTGGCTCCAACCATGAGTACTTCCGAAATAGCGGATATGCTTTGCTTGGGTCTGACTGAGCAAACTTCATTTACTATTCCCGAAGGCTATACTATCAATCAGATTGCCGATACCCTCTATAACCAGGGTTTGATCGATAAAGATATATTCTTGGATCTTACGGTTAACGGAGATTATAGCGAGTATTCCTTCCTGGAGGGTGCTGTTGAGGGCGAACATCATTTGGAGGGTTATCTTTTCCCTGAAACCTATACCATTCCCGTTGGTGCGGACGAAGATATGATTATCCGCATGATGCTGGATCAGTTCCAATCCGTCTACTCCCAATATGAGAAGAGAGCCGATGAGCTTAATATGACCACCAATGAGGTTATTTCCATGGCATCTCTCATTGAAAAGGAAGCTATTCTTGATGGAGACAGGGCTTTGGTATCCAGTGTTATTCACAATAGACTTAAGGAGGGAATGCCTCTTCAGATAGATGCTACCATTCACTATGCCTTGGAGCTTATAGGAATGAATAGGCAGTATCTTACCTATGACGATCTGGAAGTGGATTCTCCCTATAATACATATAAGATCGAAGGCCTTCCACCGGGACCCATCGCAAGTCCGGGAGAAGCCTGCATCAAAGCGGCCCTTTATCCCGAGAATACAGAGTTTATCTACTATGTACTGGTAGATGACAGTGAAGCTGCCATGGCTTTTTCCACCAATTACGAGGACTTCATGACTGATGTTGAGCATTGGGCATCCACAATCCCCGAGGGAGCGGAAGAAGCGGATCAGCAGGCTTGGGAAGAAGCTCAGCAGGCTCAGGAAGGTGGAGACGAAGGCTGATGCTTAGGCTTGAAGAAATAAATGCCTTTTTGGATAGCTTCTATAAGCCTCTCAATGCCGACCTGGTGGAATTGAGAAAGACCGAAAAGGATTATATTCCATATATAAGAAAGCAGACGGAAAACTTTATTGGCCTTCTGCTTTCTATTTCTAAACCCGACAAGATACTTGAATTGGGTACTGCCATAGGTTATTCCGCAATCTATATGGCGGAAAAATCTCCGGTTTCTATGGTCTATACCATTGAAAGAGATGAGAAGTCTTATGAAGAAGCGGTAAAGAACATAAAAAGCTTCGGTCTTGAAGATAGAATTATACCATTCTTGGGAGATTGCAAGGATGGAATAGATAAGCTTTATGAAGAATGCATAAGGGATATAGATTTTGTCTTTATCGATGCGGCAAAAAGTCATTACAGGGAATTCATTGACAGCATAGTTAATATTATAAAGCCCGGTGCAATTATTCTTTCCGACGACGTTTTCCAAAGGGGAATAACTGTGACGGATGATGAGGACCCCGAAGGAAAGCATAGAACCAGCAGCAGAAATATGAGGGAATATTTGGAATATATAACTGAAGACCCAAGATTTGAAACTGCTATCCTGAATCTGGGAGACGGCCTTGCCTTTACTCTTTACAAAGGATAAAAAAGTATAAGGAATAAGATACTATAATGATAAAAAGCGAGATTCTATCTCCGGCTGGAGATCTGGAAAAACTAAAAACTGCTATAGACTACGGAGCTGACGCAGTATATATGGGTGGAGCCGACTTCAGCCTAAGGGCAGGAGCAGGTGGTTTTTATTTTGATGAAATGAAGGAAGGCTTGGCCTATGCCCATGAGAGGGGTAGGCGTTGTTACCTCACTGTCAACATCTTCGCTCATAACGAGGATATTGAGCCTCTGAAGGGGTTTCTGAATAAGGTTGGACCATTGGGATTTGACGGATATTTGGTGTCAGACCCGGGTATTCTGACTTTGCTTAGGGAAATTATTCCCGAAGGGGAGATTCACCTTTCAACCCAGGCAAATATGACCAATTATGTAACGGCAAAGTTTTGGTACGATTTGGGTGTTAAGAGACTGGTTCTTGCGAGAGAGCTTTCTCTTAAAGAAATAAGAGAGATAAGGGACAGCATTCCGGAGGATATGGAGCTTGAAGCCTTTATCCATGGGTCCATGTGCATTTCCTATTCGGGAAGATGTCTTTTAAGCAATTTCATGGCGGAGAGGGATTCCAATCGTGGAGCCTGTGCCCATCCCTGCCGCTGGAAATATGCTCTTGAAGAAGAGAAGAGACCCGGGGAGTATTATCCCATTGAGGAGGATAATAGAGGCACATATATTATGAATTCCAGGGATCTTTGCATGATTTCCCATTTGGACGATCTTAGAGATGCGGGAATTACTTCCTTTAAGATTGAAGGAAGAATGAAGAGCATCTTTTACGTGGCCACTATTACCAATGCCTATAGAATGGCCATGGATGCTCTTGAAGAAGGCAATTATACGGAAGAGATCAAGGACTTTACATATAGAGAAGTTCGCAAGGTAAGCCATAGGGAGTTTACCACAGGTTTCTTCTATAATAAACCCAATGAGGAGGATCAGAATTACGGTTCCTCTTCATATACAAGGGAATATACCTTTACGGGACTTGTTAAGTCATACGATGAGGAAAGCAAAGTCGCTTTGGTTGAACAGAGAAACAGGATGTTCCTTGGAGATGAGATTGAGGTCTTCGGTCCGGGGGAAAGGTTCTTTGTTCAAAGCTTGGATGATATGAGGGACGCAGAGACAAAGGAATTATTGGAGTCTGCACCACATCCCCAGCAAATGCTTTTAATAAAGATGGATAAGCCGGTTAAGGCCGGATATATGCTAAGAAAGAAGAAGGATGAAATCGAATAGGATTGTAGTCGGCATATTAGCTGATGTTGATGCTGGAAAGACAACCCTTTCTGAAGAAATCCTTTATCGCGCAGGCATCATCAAGGCCCCAGGAAGAGTGGACCGAGGTGATGCTTTTCTCGATAGGGACGAAATCGAGAGAAGAAGGGGTATTACGGTTTTCGCTAAGGAAGCCGGTTTTTCCTTGGGTGAAAGAGAAATAACCTTAATCGATACTCCCGGCCATAGAGACTTCAATGGTGAAGTAAGGAGAAGTCTTTCCGTTCTGGACATGGCTGTACTTTTGCTGGATGGAAGTCAGAGAATTTCCGGATATAGCATCAGTCTTTGGCAGGAACTGGAGAGACTTGATATTCCAACGATTGTTTTCATTAACAAAGCAGATTTAAGTGGATTCCAAATAGATGTTATTAAAGAAGAGATAAATGGATTGACCCATGGCGGCGCAGGGGAATATAAAGGCGAAAAAAGGGGCTTTGATGAAGAAGGCTTGGCCCTCACTTCAGAGGAGGCCTTGGAGATCTACGACAATAACCAAAGATTTCAGACTGAAGAAATACGAAGTCTTATAGAGAAAAGGAAACTTTTTCCCTTGGTTTATGGTGCTGCCTTAAAGGGAGAAGGAATTGAGGATCTTCTTTCTTTAATAGAGACCTATGGCCCCCGGAAGGACTATCCTGAAGAATTTGGGGCCTTGGTATATAAGATTACAAGGGATGATAAGGGACAAAAACTCACTCATCTTAAGATTACCGGAGGAATCCTTAAGAACAGAACCGAGATTGAAGGGGAAAAGATTACCTCGATCATGGTTTCAAATCAAGGTGAAAATGAAACAAGGGATATGGTGGAAGCAGGACAGGTTTGCCTGGTTACGGGACTTTCATCTTCTTTTAGCGGTCAAGGCCTCGGAATGGAAGAAAGCATTATGATTCATGATCAAAGTGTACTTTCCTATAGCCTTATTCTTCCGCATAATGTGGACTATTATAATGCATTTAAGGACCTTAAAGAACTGGGAGAGGATTTCCCGGAACTAAATATATCGATTCAAAACAATGAAAACATCAGTATAAGCGTCTTGGGAGAGGTTCAGAAAGAAACGGTTAAGGAACTCATCAATAGGCGGTTTGGTCTTGATATTAAATACGGAAGGCCAAGAATTCAATATATGGAAACCATAGAAGCTCCCGTAAAAGGTACAGGCCATTACGAACCCTTAAGACATTTTGCGGAAGTGCATCTACTCCTTGAACCCTTGGAAAGAGGCTCGGGTATTATTATGGAAAGCATCATGTCAGGCGATGATTTGGATTTCAACCGTCAGTCATCCGTAATCCAAACCTTGAAGAATCATAGTCTAAAAGGTGTATTAACCGGGTCCCCCTTAACAGATGTTAAGATTACTTTAATCGATGGCAAGGACCATCTTAAGCATACGGAGGGAGGAGATTTCCCCCAGGCAAGCATAAGAGCTTATAGACAGGCTTTGATGAAGGCTAAGAGCATTCTCCTTGAACCCATTATGCTGGTGGAGTTTAAGGGCCCCGGAGAGCTTTTTGGAAGGATATCCTCCGATGTGAAGAAGTTAAAGGGCGAGATCCTTAGTCAAGCCATTGAGGGAGATGGTTTTATTATTGAGGCAAAAATACCCTTGTCACAGATTCTGGATTACAATAAAGAATACCTTTCAATTACTTCGGGCCGTGGTTCCATGGAAACCAAGGTCTTTGGCTTTGAGCCCTGCACGAATTTCGAAGAAATTATTGAAGAGATGGCCTATGACCCAAGGGCTGATTTGGATGATTCTCCCGATTCCGTCTTCTGCATCAAAGGAAGCGCAATACTTATCCCTTGGGATGAGGCGGATGATATGATGTCAATAAAGCCGGAGAAGGAGAGGATGGCTGCACCTGAAACCGAAAGATCCGACAATAGTGTTAGCCTTAAAGAATTGGAAGCAATCTTTCAAATGACCTATGGTAAGAAGGGGGAAAGAATAAAGGCCCCCAAGATTATCAAGGCAAAGGATGAGAGCAAATACAAGGGAAGCACTTCGGGTAATTCCCAAGGTGAAAGACATTTAATTGTTGATGGCTATAATGTTATTTTCAGGTGGAATGAGCTTAAGGAATTGGCCGACCTCAATATGGACTCCGCAAGAGAAAGCCTCATCCATCTTCTGGCCAACTACAGTGCCTATACTGGAGAAAAGGTTACGGTGGTCTTTGATGCTTATAATA
>CAJOQI010000163.1 GCA_905236895.1 uncultured Peptostreptococcaceae bacterium
AATACGGAGACGGGGGATACGAAGACTTTGATGAATATCCCCGGTACGAAGAACCCAATGGACCTTTCATTCCTTTGTTCAGAGATTCCTATGAGGAGACTCCTGTTGAAGAAAGATTTGGGGCCAACTATCGTCCCGACTACGTACCTGAGGTTCCTTCAATTGGAAACGAAGACCCTGTCATGATTCCTCAGGAAGAACTCTATAGCGAAATGAACGAGATGGTTGCCGTGGCAGAGGAAGCACCTCGTCGTAGCCCCATCGATAAATTCTATACATTCAACAAAAAGAGCGAAGAGTTTAAGGCTTTGCTGGATCAGGAATATGAAAGACTGAGAGCCCGTCTCGACGAAAACAAAGAGGCGGAGGAAACCTTAAGCGAGAAGAGAGCCAAACTTAGAGCCAAGGCCGAAGAGAGAGAAAGACTGGCAAGGGAAGAGGCTGAGGCAAAGGCCAGAGAGGAAGAAGAAGCAAGGCTTAGGATAGAGGAAGAGGCTCGCTTAAAGGCAGAAGAGGAAGCCAGAATAAAGGCTGAGGAAGAAGCCCTGGCAGCTCTTGAAGCCGCTGCTCTTGCTGCATTGGAAGAAACCAGAGCAAAGGAAGAGGCCACAGGTCAGGTTGCCAATATCGAGCTTTTCTTCGGTACGGAAGCGGAAGAGGAGGAAGCGAGAGAAAAGGCGGAAGCTGAAAAGGCGGAGGCTGATGCTCTTGCAAAGGCTGAACTTGAGGCTTTGGCCGCAGCTGAGCTTGAAGCCCTTGCGGCAGCTGAGCTTGAAGCCCTGGCAATTTCACAGGCCAATGCGGAAGTTGTTTTAACCAAGCCGGAGAGAGTGTCTGTGGAAGTCGAGGCAGATGAGAGACCCAGAATCACCGTTGAACTTCCCGAAGAAACAGCAAAGGAAAGACTTGAGGAATTGGATTTGGGACTTAGGGAGGAGTTCCAGAGCAGCCCAATCCCACCTGCCTTTGCTCAGGGAGAGGTGGAAGCCGAAATAATTGAAGCACCTCTTGCGGGACAGGAAGCAATAGATTTGGAGTCCCTGGACACCCTCACTCTTGAGGATGAGATAGAAGAAACCTTGGTTGAGGAGACTGAAGCTGTAATCGAAGCTGAGACAGCAGAAGAACCTGAGGTTATAGAAGAAACCCAGGCAGTTGAAGAAATGGTCGAAGAGACCGTCGAAGAGACTGTTGAAGAACCGGTTGAAGATATAAAGGTTGAATCCTTTGATGACCTGAAAGCCTTTGATGAAGAGGATAAGGAAGTAGGGGAAAAGACTCTGGAAGAAGTGGACCTGGTTGATGCGGAGATTGCGGAAGAGGTTGAACTTATAGCTGAGGACGCAGAGGAAATCGTTGAAGAAGCGTCCCATATAACCGATGAGATTTCCGGAGAAATAACGGAAGAGACCGCCGCTTTGGTAAATGATGCGGAGAAGACCGTGGCAGAAGCCATAGAAGTTGCTCCCAATGAAGCCCAAAGCGAAATCGAAAAGGTTGATGCGGAGTTGGCAGCCCTTGAAGCAGAACTTACAAGACTTGGCGGTGAAGAAACCGAAGCAAGTGAAGCTGCAGAAGTGGGCGAGGATTGTGTTGAGTCCATGATCGACGGAGAGGAAGAATCCGAAGAGCAGAAACCCTTAAGATATGCGGATATATTTACCGACGAAAACGAAGCTTCCGGAAAGAAAGCAAAGGGCGAAGGAAGAGGCAGAATAATCATTCTGGACATACTCATTTTCCTTCTTGCCATCATGGTAATTCTTTCCGCAATCATGGTATTCATGGAGGGAAGCCCATTGGCCAATAAACTCCAGGATGGAATAAATAAGGTCATTTCAATCTTCACGGGTAACGCCCACGAAAAGGAATTTGGTGAGCCCGTTGTGATTCTGACTGCCACGGAAAAGGCCATCAACGAGAATCTGAGCAAGAATAAGAATATCGAAAGCATAACGGAAGACACCGCTTTGCTCTATAGAGAAGATGTGGTCTATAACGTTACAGGCATCGGCGATTCCGAGGCCTTTATCGACAGTCAGTGGTTTACCGACGCATCAGGTAATGCGGTAAACTACAATAGCGAAATCGTGGGAACAGCGATTCAGTATTACTCCCAATTGATAGACAGAATGAATGATGGAGACGATCAGGTTCTTTCCATCATCCAGGAGGATACCAATCTGTATAAGGTTGTGGAGGCTACCACTCCTGAAGAGGGAGTAAAGCATATTCTTTCTTCTCTCCAGATCGGCAGTATAAGAACCACTGCGGACAAGGAGTATTATCTCTTGGTTAGAGTTGCTCAGGGAGTGGAAGGTTCCCAGGAGCAAGATATAGCAACAAAGGTTATTCATATGACTGCCAAGGATAAGGCTATGAAGATAGTGGAGATAGCAGATGTTAAATAAGGATATTACAAAAGCCAAAACCAAAAGAGAGCCCATGTCACAGGGCAAGTTCTATGTGATCCTGCTCATACTTTTGGTGCTGGTTTTTGTTTTTTTACTTTTGGCAAATTTCCTGGTGGACTGGTTCTGGTTTAAGGAAGTAGGCTATGTAAGCGTTTTCTTCACCAAACTGTTCACCCAGCTTAAGCTTGGCGCGCCACTCTTTCTTGTGGCAGCTCTGCTTATGGGCGTTTATCTTGGCAGGCTTAAGAGCAATTATTTTAAGAAGATAGAATCCAAAGAAGAAACAAATATCAAAAGACTTAATCACATCACATGGGGCATTTCCGCAATCTTCGGATTGGTGGTTGCCGTTAATTTTGTTTCCATCCTTTGGTTTAAGGCTCTGCAGTTTATCAACGGCCAGGACTTTAATATTAGGGATCCTTTGTTCAATAGGGATGTGTCCTTCTATGTTTTCAGACTGGACTTCTTGTCGGAGCTTAACAGTCTGCTTATAGGTATGATTATTCTATCCGTAATGGTTACTGTGGTTTATTATCTTGTTCTCATGGTAATGCATAGCCCGGATGTATTTGAAGAGGACGAAGCTGAGCCCATTGAAGACGGAAAGTTTACCGGGGGAGCGGACACAGGAACCGCAACATCCAAGGACAAGGATATGCTTAAGGACCTGTTCCAAAAGCTTACGGGCAAGCCCCTTCCGGAAACCAAGGCTCCGTTTAAGAAAGAGACCAACGACAGAAGAATATCCCAGAGCAATCTTAAGCAATTGGCCAATATCGCATCAGGCCATCTTATCATTCTGGGTATGGTCTTTTTCCTGATGGTTGCCCTTCATTTCTTCCTGGCCCAGTTCAGCTTGCTCCACACCCATACGGGAGTTGTATATGGAGCAGGGTATACGGATGTCCATGTAACCCTTTGGGCCTATAGAATCCTTATGGGACTGGCGGTTATTGGAGCCATTACCACTGCCATCTTCATTAAGAAGAAAAGCGTCAAAGGACTTCTGGCTGTACCCATCCTTATGGTGGTTGTTTTCTTGGCTTCCACAGGTCTTTCCGTGGTGGTTCAGAACGTAATCGTTTCACCGGATGAAATCAGCAAGGAGAGCCAATACCTGGCTCACAATATTGAGTTTACCCAATATGCCTATGATATTGACGACGTGGATACCAGGGCTTTCCCCGCAACAAATAATCTGACCATCCAAGATATCGAGGAAAACCAGGAGACCGTAACCAATATTAGAATCAACGACTATATTCCTGTCCAAACCTTCTACAACCAAACCCAGAGCATCAGACAGTATTACAAATTCAATGATGTGGATGTGGACAGATATAATATTAACGGCGAAATCACCCAGACCTATCTATCCGTTAGAGAAATCGACTCGGAGAAGATAAGCGATACCTGGATCAACAGACATATTAAATACACCCACGGCTATGGCATCACCCTTTCAAGGGTAGATACAATTACTGCCAGCGGACAGCCGGATGTTCTGGTTAAGGACATTCCCCCCGTTAGCTCCGTTGAAGAAATCCAAATCGACAGACCTGAGATTTACTTCGGTGAACTTACCAACGATTACATCATTGTAAATACGGATGAGGCGGAGTTTGACTATCCCGACGGAGAGGCAAACAAATACAGTCACTACGAGGGCAAGGCGGGAATCCAGCTTAACCTCTTCAATCGCATACTCTTTGCCATCCAGGAGAGGAGCCTTAAGCTTCTGGTTTCAACCAACGTCAACAGCGATTCCAAAATCATTATCAACAGAGACATTATGACCAGGGTAAATAAGATTATGCCCTATTTAACCTATGAAGAGGGTGGCCCCTACGGAGTTACGGTTAACGGAAAGGTCTATTGGATTCTGGATGCATATACCACCAGCGAAGACTATCCTTATTCGGAACCCTTTAGAGGAGAGCTTCAGACCACCAACTATATCAGGAATTCCGTTGAAGTCGTAATCGACGCCTATGAGGGAACTGTTGACTATTACGTGGTGGACGAAAGCGATCCTATCGCCATGACCTATAAGAGCATCTATCCACAGCTCTTTAAGAGCTTTGATGAAATGCCTGAGGAATTGGCCGCTCATATGAGGTACCCCCATGCAATGTTCAAGATTCAGGCTGACGTCTATGCAAGATACCATATGACCGACGTTCAGGCCTTCTATCAAAACGAGGACATCTGGGAGGTTGCCCACGAGATTTACGGCACCGAAGAAAGAAAGATTATCCCCAGCTATTTCGTAGTCAAGCTTCCGGGAGAGGAGAATGCGGAGTTCGTAAGCATGCTTCCCTATACTCCCAAATCAAAGCAAAATATGACCGCTTTGCTGCTGACAAGAAACGATGGAGATCACTACGGTGAGCTGGTGCTCTATACATATCCCAAGAATAGAACCGTCTATGGACCCATGCAGATTGAGGCCCAGATAGACCAGAATACGGTTATCTCTCAGGACTTCTCCCTGTGGAGCCAGGCGGGATCCAATTACAATAGAGGAAACCTCTTTGTTGTTCCAATCGGAGACTCTCTCCTCTATGTGGAGCCGGTATATTTGGAGGCTTCCAATACGGCGATTCCTGAGGTGAAGAGGGTAATCGTAGCCTATGGAGATAAGATAGCTTACGAGCCAACCTTGGGAGAAGCCCTAACCAGCCTCTTTGGCAAAGGAGGATCTTCTTCCGGATCCTCCAACCAAGGACAGCAATCGGAGTCCGGGGATATGACCCAGGAAGACTATATCAAGCAAGCCCAGCAGGCCTACGAAAATGCTCAGCAGGCCATGAAGGATGGAGACTGGGCTGCTTACGGAAAATATATGGAAGAATTGGAGAAGGCCTTAAGCAATCTCTAAGCTATTGAGTTAAGACAAGGAGAGTGGTTATGCTCAATTTCGATATTGGGAAAATGCTTTTCACCATACCCAAGGAAAAGCATGACTATAAAAGCATAAAGAAGATTCTCAAGGAGCACCCTGAGGTTAAGTTCGTTTCCTTTGTTGGAATCGATATCGGCGGTCACGATACCGACGAGAAGATTCCCGTGGAGCTTTTCCTTGAGGATATGGAAAACCTGCTGACCAATGGAGTGCAGACCGACGGTTCCTCCGTAGCTCTCCCTAAAATCGCAGTGCTTAACAATGCCAAGGTGGAAATCATTCCAGACATGGAAGCCAATTGGTTTGTGGACTATAACTATAGAAATATAGACGGAGAGCTGGGGCTTCCCGTGGGAACCTTAAGGATGCCTTCCTTCCTGGTTCACAATGAAAACTTCCGCTGCGGATCCAGGGTAATCCTAAAGGACGCACTGGACTATTTCAAAAAAGAAATATTAAAAGAGATCAAGGCCCACCCCTATGTGGTTAAGCATATAAATGGCATCAAGTCTGTTTCCGAAATCCAGGAGATAATCATAACCAGTGCAACAGAGCTGGAATTCTGGGTTAAGACTCCCGACGACAAGGGGGATAGAGAACAGCTCTTCACAGCCCAGGTTCTTAAGGAGCAGTATTGGAAGAGAACCTATGGGGATGTCAGAACGGCTCTTGAAGATACCTTAAGGCTCTTGGATAAATACGGCTTCGGAGTGGAGATGGGGCATAAGGAACTGGGAGGAGTAAAGGCTCGCATGGGTTCCTCCGGCCACTATGATCATGTAATGGAGCAGCTTGAAATCGACTGGAAGTATGCGGATGCTCTCCAGGCTGCGGATAACGAGAATCATATTAAATACGTGGTGAGGGATATCTTTACCATGCACGGCTTGGACGTAACCTTTATGGCAAAGCCCTTCCAGGGAGTTGCGGGAAGCGGTGAGCATACCCACCTGGGACTTGCGGCCAAGTTGAAGAACGGAAAGGTAATAAGCCTCTTTGCACCAAAGGATATGAAGAAGGCCTTTTTAAGCCCCATCGGCTATGGCGCCATTATGGGACTTCTTAAGAATTACGAAGTGGTTAACCCCTTTATAAATTCCAGTAACGATGCCCTTAAGAGACTTAAACCCGGATTCGAAGCACCTGTTTGCGTAGTTACATCCTTGGGAATGTCTCCTGAAGAGCCATCCAGAAACAGAACTGTTTTGGCGGGACTTATCAGGGTTTTGGATTCACCGGAATCCACCAGGTTTGAGCTTAGAGCACCGAATCCCAAGAGCGATACATATCTGGTAATCGCTGCCTCCTATATGGCCATGATGGACGGCATCAAAGAAGTCTTGGCTGAGGAGAAGACCCCCGATGAACTGGAAATGTCCATATCCAAAAAATACGGAGAGAAGGATTTCTATCTGGAGAAGAACAGGGAGTATAGAAGCGAGAAGCAGATCTTTGATGATTTCACCCAGGAGGAGAGAGACAAGCTCTTTGGCAAGGCACCTGCTACGGTATGGGAGAATATCAAAGCCTTTGATGACTATCCGGAGAAGCTAAAGGTGTTGAAGGCAGGGGATGTAATGACCGATCTTTCCCTGGAGTCCTATAGAGAGCAGATTATATCTCAGTGGAGCACGGAGCTTCATGACCGTCTCATTCCGGAGAATATGTCTATGGTGAGAGAATGCGTCAAGCTTCATGACAAAGAAAGTGCTTCCGATCTGGATATAAGCAAGTGGAAGGAAATCGATAAGATCCGCAAGGAAATCGGAAAGGATAGTCTAAAGAAGAAGAGCCTCTTAACCAGAGCAAAGGAAGCGCTGGACAAGGGCAATTATCAGGAGGCCTCCGACTTGCAGCTTTTGATTCAGAGGAAGACGGAGGAACTTCTTAACCTCTATAGTCAGTATAGAAAGAATATCCTGTAGAAAGATTAGGTAGGTAAAGCCATGTTAGACATTAAAAGAATAAGAGAAGATTTTGAAGGCGTTAAGGCCAGGGTTGAATTCCGCGGCAAGGGAGACTTCGGCATCGGTACAGTAAAGGAGTTGGACGAGAAGAGAAGAGAACTTCTTGCAGAAGTGGAAGCAAAGAAGAATCGCCAGAATACCGTGTCCAGGGAAATCCCCAGGATGAAGAAGGAAGGCCAGGACACCACGGAAATCATGGCTGAGATGAAGACCCTCTCCGGAGAAATCAAGGAGATGGACGGGCTTCTCTCCGAAATCGAAGAGAATCTAAGAATAGCGCTCTTAAATGTTCCAAATACTCCCTATAAGGATGTTCAGTACGGTGAGGACGACAGCGCCAATGTGGAGCTGAGAAAGTTCATGGAGCCTACGGGGTTTAGCTTTGAGCCAAAGGCCCATTGGGATATAGGCGAGGGCTTGGATATTCTTGATTTCGAAAGAGCGGGAAAAATCGCAGGAACCAGATTCACCATCTATAAGGGACTTGGCGCAAGATTGGAAAGAGCCTGCATCCAGTTCATGCTGGATCTTCATACGGATGAACACGGTTATCAGGAAATGCTGCCGCCCTTTATGGTTAACAGAGCAGCCATGACGGGAACGGGACAGCTCCCAAAGTTTGAGGAGGATATGTTCTATCTTCCCCAGAAGGATTTCTTCCTGGTGCCCACAGCGGAGGTTCCTCTTACCAATATGAGAGCCCAGGAGATAATGGATGAGGAAGAGCTTCCTCTTTACTATACAGCTTATACACCCTGCTTCAGAGCGGAGGCGGGATCCGCAGGTCGCGACACAAGAGGCCTTATCCGTCAGCACCAGTTCAATAAGGTTGAGATGGTTAAGTTCGTAAAGCCGGAAACCTCCTATGATGAATTGGAAACCTTGACAGCCAATGCGGAGGCAATTCTTCAGGCTCTTAAGCTGCCCTATAGGGTTGTTCGTTTAAGCTCCGGAGACTTGGGATTCTCTTCTGCCATGACCTATGACATAGAAGTTTGGATGCCCAGCTACGGTCGCTATGTGGAGATTAGCTCATGCAGCAATTTTGAAGACTATCAGGCAAGACGTGCCAATATCAGATTCAGAAGGGGCAAGGAAAAGCCGGAGTTCGTGCATACCTTAAACGGTTCCGGACTTGCCGTTGGAAGAACAGTTGCGGCCATTCTTGAAAACTATCAGCAGGAAGACGGCAGCGTGGTAATCCCCGATGTCCTGAAGAAGTATATGGGAAGTCACGAAGTGATTACCAAATAATAACTAAGAATTATAAACTATTATGGGCTCGGAAGGGATTCCGAGCTCTTTGAGACTTATGAAAGCAGTTAAAGCCCTTTTACATAGAATATTCAGCTTGTAATCTACAGAAACGACAATCCCGCATATAGGCTGGGCTGGATTCTCTTGATTAACCTGGTGCCCATCTTCGGAACCCTGATGTATGCCTTCTTCGGCAACAAGAGACCTTCCAGAAGAATTAGATCCAGGGTAAACCCTGTGGAGAATCAGCAAAGAGGACTGCCATACCGGGTTTTTCGGCGTGCTGATTGACGGAGTGCTGAGAGCCATGAGCCTCTTGCTTTAGGGGGGGCGAGACTGAGAATTGGAACTTGGGAAAGACCGTAAGGAAGAAAACTTAAATGAAAAGAGAAATGGGCGTAAGCCAATTCCTAATTGAACATAGTGCATCAAAGCCTGTCTCCTTCCACATGCCGGGTCATAAGGGAAGGGAGCTCTTCTTGGAGTGTGGCATGGGAGAAAGACTGGAGGCTTTGATCGATGGGGATGTTACCGAGGTGGAAGGTGCGGACAATCTCTTCCAGCCGGAGAGTATTATCCGAAGCACCATGGATAAGTATAGAGAGTATTTCTCTTCCAGAGAAAGCTATCTTCAAATCAACGGAAGCAGCGGCGGAATAATCGCTTCTATCCTTACAGCTGTTCCTATAGGTGGCAAGCTGGCCATGGCCAGAAATTGCCATAAGTCGGTGATTAACGGAGCAAGGCTCGGAGGAATCAAGCCTGTATATATCTATCCTGAGATTCTTGATGACTTTGGAGTAAGCGGGGGAGTAACGCCTGAAGCCGTTGCCTCGGTTTTGGAAAAAGAAGAAGGCATAAGTGCGGTATTAGTTACCAGCCCCAGTTATTACGGAATCTGCAGTGACATCAAAGCCATTGCAGAAGTGGTACACAGTCGCGGTGCAATCCTTATTGTGGATCAGGCCCACGGTGCCCACCTTAAGATGATGGATGAGGCTGAAGGAAGAGGAGAAAAGTCCTTAAGTGCCGATGGAGCAGGTGCGAATATAGTAATCGAGAGTACCCATAAGACCTTGGCATCCTTTACTCAGACTGCGGTGCTTAATGTCTACGGAGAGGGAGTCTCTTTGGACGGTCTTGCAGATAAGCTTCAGATGATAGAAAGCTCCAGCCCCTCATATATGCTTATGTCATCCTTGGATATGAATGCTGATATCCTGATGGAGAAGGGTGAAGAATTAGGGATGCGGTGGAAGGATAATCTGGATTATTTCTATAAAGAAGCATCTCAGATTCCCGGGATAAAAATCCTCCAGAGGGAGAATCATGACAGAACCAAGATTGTTCTGGATTCCTCTGCCTGGGGCTTGACTGGAGATCAGGTGGACAAGAAGCTTCAGGAAAGAGGAGTCTTTCTTGAACTGACCAGCGGAAATCTCTCCATGGCCATGACGGGAATCGGGAATAAGAGAGAGGACTACGATAGACTTCTCCAAGGGCTTAAGGAAATAGCCTTTGAGAAGGAAGGCTTTGATGAAGAGGCATTAAAAGTATCTCCGGACACCATGACCAAATATATGTATATGGTGAGAGAGCAGAGAGAAATACCTTCTCGATGGGAGAGTGTTCACTATACCCAAGGAGAGGGAAGAGTAAGTGCGGTTTCAATAATTCCATATCCTCCCGGAGCACCTATGATTACCCCCGGCGAGGTGCTGGATAGGGAGAGCCTGGAATACGCAATGGAGATGAGAAGAAACGGTGCCAAGGTAATAGGTATCGATAAGGACGGATATATTACAGTCGGACGATAGAGGATTGACCCATGAGGAGAACTGAAGGAACCTTTGGAAGCAAAATATTCAGGCTTATAGCCCTGCTTATAATACTGCTTATACTTTTTGTTGCCATAGCTTTGGCGCTTTTAACCATGACCGAATTCAATCCCAAGGAAGAAGAGACGGTATTGGTTAGAGGAGAAGGAAGCTATAGCATAAGATCCAGCGACGAGATTAGAATTGTTACCTGGAATATAGGGTACGGTGGTCTTGGGGAGGAAGAAGACTTCTTCATGGACGGAGGAAAGGGTGTTAATCCCAAAAGTGAGGAAGAAGTAAAGGCAAATATAGATGAAATCATAATGAGTATCCAGAGCATGAGGGCAGACATTCTTCTTCTTCAAGAGGTTGATATTAATTCAAGCAGGTCCTTCCACATGGACCAGACCAAGATGATAACGAATGCTTTTCCAAACTATGCATCCACCTTTAGCTATAACCACAAGGTGCCATATATCCCTTATCCCTGGCCACCAATGGGGAAGGTAGGAGCGGGACTGCTGACAGTATCAGGATATCCAATAAAAAGCAGCACCAGAATTCAGCTTCCAAGTCCCTTCTCCTGGCCTATTAGGGTTGTGAATCTAAAGAGATGCGTGACCGTTCACAGAATGGAACTGGGGTGGACAGATAAGGAATTGGTTGTAATGAATCTTCATCTGGAAGCCTATGACGATGGAGAGGGAAAGAGGAACCAGACCAAGGCTTTGATGGCTCTTCTTGATGAGGAAATGGCCAAGGGCAATTACGTAATCGCGGGAGGAGACTTCAATCAGGTTTTCTCCAATGTGGATTGGTCCGACTATCCGGCCCAGAAGGATAAATGGCAGCCTGAGGAAATAGAAGTAAGCGACTTCAATCGGGCCTGGCAGTTCGTCATGGATCCTGAGGTTCCCACCTGCAGGTCTTTGAGTCAGCCCTTAAAGGGAGCCAACAAGACCACCTTCCAATACTATATGTTGGACGGATTTGTACTTTCGTCAAATATCACGGTTATCGAGGCAAAGACCCAGGACCTTGGATTTGTAAATACGGACCACAATCCGGTGGTTCTTAGAATAAAGCTTAAATAAGGAGGAAATATGTCTACACCACATATCGGAGCGGAAAGAGGAGATTTTGCTAAAGTCGTCATTATGCCGGGAGATCCATTGAGAGCAAAGATGATAGCCGAAACCTTTCTTGAGGATGCAAGGCTGGTTACGGATATAAGAAATATGTTTGGCTATACGGGAACCTACAGAGGCAAAGAAGTTTCCGTAATGGGAAGCGGCATGGGAATGCCTTCGATTGGAATCTATTCATACGAGCTTTTCACCAAATATGATGTGGAGTGCATCATTCGCGTTGGCTCCTGTGGAGCCTATGTGGACAGTTTGGATGTGCTGGATGTGGCTTTGGCCGATAGCGCATGGAGCGAATCCAGCTATGCCAAGACCCAGGGAGGAAATCTTTCTGACGTAACCTATCCCACCCCTGAGATAAACGCTCTCATTGAGGAGATAATAGAAGAACAGGGCCACGACGTAATGACCGTAAGAGTGCATTCTTCAGATGTTTTCTATAGAGAGCCCGGTTCCAACTATCTGGACGAGGTTGTTAACCAGAAGGGTTGTGCGGTAGTTGAAATGGAAAGCTTCGCTCTCTTCCACAATGCCATGGTTACAGGCAAGAAGGCCGCATGCCTGCTTACAATTTCCGACTCCTTTGTAAAACCTCAGATTCTGTCCGCAGAGGAAAGACAGAATTCCATGAAGGCTATGATCGAAATAGCTTTGGAGGCGGCCATAAGAATCTAAGAATGTAAATCTACGCAAGCAAAGCTCGCGAGGAAACAGCTATAATTGTATGAAATAAAAAAAGAGGACTTTTGCAGCAACTTGGATGGGTGTAACCCTTATCCAAGTTACCAAAAGTCCTTTTTTATTGAGTGTACAATTATCTGTTTCCGAACGGTTTGAGGCGTGGATCTACATTCTTAGTTCTTCTTGTTCTCCTCGATCTTCTTGGAAGCATCCTCAAGAGTCTTCTTGGCAAAGTCTCTTCCGCCGATACCGAAGGCAATAGCGAAAGCAACTGCTACAGCTGCAAGGATGATTACAAATGCGGAGTTAACGATGCCTGTTGCAATACCAAGCTGGTTAAGAACCATGAAAGCACCAACAGCGAGGATTCCAGCCCTAGCAAGGAAGGAATAAGCGCCCATTCCATTGTTGTTCATGAACTTGGAAGCCAGGCTTGAAAGGAAGATGGCAATACCCATGATTAAGAGGGCAGCCAGAACCTGAGGCAGATAAGCTATGATGGTTGTTCCAATATTGGAGAGTACGTCCAGTTTTAGAACGTTGAGGCCTTCAACTACGAAGAATACAACGATGAGAGCCTGAACAACGATTCCAACAACCTTGGAAAGTGTGAAGCCTGTCATCTTTCCATCTGTCAGGTCACGAACCTTGCTGTCAACGCCTGTTGCAGCGATCAGTCTGCTGATGATCTGACCTGCGAAGCTAGCGATGATAGCGCCAACCAGAACGATGAGAGCACCAACAACGATATTAGGTACGAAGTCGAATACTGTCTGCAATGTGTTGATTGCAGGAACGGAGATAGCATCAATCTTAAGAGCCTGAAGGGCAATGATGATGATAGGGATGAGAATCAGTACATAAACGATGTAAGCAAGTGTGCTTGAAAGTCTAGCATTATCCTTAACCTCGATGCCTGCTCTCTCTTGAAGCTTGTCAACGCGAATTTTGTCGAATACAGGGATAAGGAGCTGGCGAACCAGTCTTGCAATAAAGAATCCGATTCCAAGAATAATAGCAGCTGCAAGGATGTTTGGAACATAAGCCCATACTTTGTTCAGCATGGCAAGGATTGGAGCGGAAACGCTGTCAGCACCAAGAGCACCAAAGATGCCAGGTACGAAGAGCAGGAATACTAAGAGGTAAACCAACTTAGCGATAAGACCTGCGGTTGTTCCGGCAGGCTGATTTCCGTCAGCTTTACCAACAACATTAGCAACCTTTTCTGTAGAAAGAAGTTTTGTTACTGCT
>CAJOQI010000164.1 GCA_905236895.1 uncultured Peptostreptococcaceae bacterium
TATAAGCTCCATTTCAAATCCCTTCTGCCCTGCCGCCCTCATGGTGAGGAAGTATAGCCACATAAGTCCGCAGAGGGCCACAAAGGATATGGTTATCTGCTGGCTATAGGAATCCCCAAGGGATACGCTAAGCTGGACCACGGTCATCAACTGAAAGACGGTGATTGCTATTAAGGATGTCCATGGGGAAAGAAGAAGGGTTTCCTTCTTTCTCATGGCCATATTGTTTCTTCTTTCTTCAAGACTGATGGGATAAAGGGTGCAGATGCTGCTTCCTATGGCCAGTTGATCTCCCGGTTCCACATAGACGGTTTCCCCCTTCTTCATCTGTCTGCCGTTTATGATGCTTCCGTTGCTGGAGTAAAGATCCTTGTATTTCCAGCGACCTTTATCGTCTCTGGTAAGGCTGGCGTGGGTCCTGGATACTCCCGGATCCTTTATTCTTATATCCGAGTTTCTGGCTCTTCCAATGGCGTTTTCCCAGTGAGTCAGTGGTGTGCTCACCTCATCCTCAACTTGGAAATAGCCCCAGACCTCAGATGGGTTTTTGGACGCCAGAAGAGAGGCTATGGCCCTTGCCAAAACAAAAATGGCAAGAGCAATAAAAATCCACCTTGCCACTGCAGTATATGCCAGCCCCGCCCCGTCAGGCAGAAGCTGGATTTTATCAAGCATTTCCGTAATCCAAGCGAAGAATTCGCCTATTTTTCCGGTTATAGTCTCAATAAATCCCATATTGCCCTAATCCTCTTCTATAACATGGAATTATTATAGCAAAAATCCCATTCATATTAAAGGATTAAAAACCGTTATTAAATTGAGAATCCTCCGTCAAGAGTCAATACCTGTCCCGTAATAAAAGACGCTCCTTCTCCGCTTAAGAAGTAGATGGCCTCCGCAACATCGGAGGACTTTCCGATTTTTCCAAGGGGAGTCATGGCCTTAACCATCTCCATGGATTCTTCGTCCAGCTCTCTCCTGGACATATCCGTATCTATAACTCCGGGAGCCACCATATTTACTCTGATTCCCGAGGGTCCAAGCTCCGCCGCAAGGCTCTTTCCAAAGCCTATGGTTCCATGCTTTGTTGCGGAATAGATGGTTTCCATGGAGCCACCCTTCTCTCCCCAGATTGAAGAGACTATGACTATGCTGCCCTTCTTTTCCTCTACCATCCCGGGGACTATGGCCCTTGCGGTCTGAATGGCGCCTCTAAGATTTACGTCAACGGTTTCGTTAATCTCTTGGTCGGTCAGGTCGGTGAAAAGCTTTCTTAAACTGATGCCCGCGTTTATTATTCCCACATCAAAGGACTTTGATCCGAAGTAAACAAGAGCCTCCTTGGCAAAGTCACCGAGCTTTTCTCCTGTATCACCCTTTCCAAGGTCAATGGCCCGACCAAGGCAATTTGGAAACTCCTCCATCAAAGCCTTGGCCAAATCATCTCTTTCTTTATACACGAAAGCCACACTATAGCCTTCGCAAGCAAATTTTCTAAGTGTGGCTTCGCCTATTCCTCTCGTTCCACCTGTAATAAAAAGCGTCTTACTCATTATTTAAGATTCCCCATATACTTCATGGTTCTTATCATCTGACAGGTATAACTCATTTCGTTATCGTACCAGGCAACAACTCTAACCTCGTAGATATTGGTTCCGCAACGCTGAGCCAAGGTCTGGGTTGCATCAAAGAGTGAGCCATAGCTCATTCCGATAATATCGCTTGATACGATTTCTTCTTCCGTATATCCGAAGGACTCGTCAACTGCTGCCTTCATGGCGGCATTGATTCCCTCAACGGTTACGGAGTCCGTCTCGTCCTTAAGAGTTGCGTCCAGGATTGTGATTGAACCGGATGCCACGGGAACCCTCTGAGCAGAACCGATAAGCTTTCCGTCAAGCTCGGGAATTACAAGGCCTATGGCCTTTGCTGCACCAGTGCTGTTGGGAACAATATTGACGGCACCTGCTCTTGCTCTTCTAAGGTCACCCTTCTTATGGGGGCCGTCAAGAAGCATTTGGTCACCTGTATAGGCGTGAATTGTGGTCATGAACCCTGTTCTAACCTCTCTATAGTCATTCAGAGCTTTAGCCATTGGAGCCAAGCAGTTGGTTGTGCAGCTTGCAGCTGAAATAACTGTATCCTCAGGCTTAAGAGTCTCATGGTTAACGCCATAAACGATTGTGGGAAGGTCGTTTCCTGCAGGAGCGGAAATAAGAACCTTTTTGGCACCTGCTTTAAGATGGGCGGAAGCCTTTTCCTTGGAG
The DNA here is from genome assembly GCA_905236895.1 of uncultured Peptostreptococcaceae bacterium. GTDB lineage: Bacteria > Bacillota > Clostridia > Peptostreptococcales > Anaerovoracaceae > Eubacterium_B. The sequence goes on from CAJOQI010000164.1 coordinate 2,268, forward strand.
GTATAGAATCCGGTGCACTCGAGAACGATGTCTATATCGTGATTTTTCCAAGGAAGCTGCTCCGCATCCGCAATAGCAAAGATGGGAAATTTCTTTCCCTCTACGGTAATTGAATTATCATCATAATCTATTTCTTTTCCGAAGGGACGCTGAACACTGTCGTACTTCAGAAGATATGCAAGCATCTTTGAAGTGGTAAGATCGTTAATGGCTACCACCTCAATTTCAGGATCGTCAAAAATCCTTCTAAACGCCATTCTACCAATTCGTCCGAAACCGTTGATTGCAATTTTCACGCTCATTTTTCCAACCTCCAAATATTATCTTTGACCTATCATTGTACTCTCCTCGGTATGGAATATCAAGTGAAAAAACTTTAATAAGGGCAACATTGTGGTATAATACTCTTGGGTTTGTTGGAGGTAGAAGAATGGAAAACAAAACACTGTGGAATGACTATAGTCAATCCGATCTAAAGAAACTAAACGCATTATGCGATAGCTATAAGATTTTTTTAAGCAAAGCCAAGACCGAGCGTCTCTGCGTAAGCGAATCCATTAAAGAAGCCGAAAAGGCAGGATTCAAGGATCTGGAAAAGCTTATCAAAGCCGGAAAGAAGCTTAAGGCGGGAGATAAATTCTATGCCCAGTATATGAAGAAGACCCTTCTTCTTGGAATTATCGGCAAAGAACCTTTAACCGCAGGAAGCAATATCCTGGGAGCTCATATCGACTCCCCTCGTCTTGACGTTAAGCAGAATCCTCTCTACGAAAGCGCAGGGTTCGCCTATCTTGATACTCACTATTACGGAGGAATCAAGAAATATCAATGGGTAACCATTCCCCTTGCCCTCTACGGAGTAGTGGCAAAGAAGGATGGTACCCTTGTTGATATAGCAATTGGAGACGGCAAAGACGATCCCGTCTTCTGCGTAACGGATCTTCTGGTTCACCTGTCTGCCAAGCAGATGAGTAAAACCGCAAGCCTTGTGGTTGAAGGCGAAGCCCTTGACCTACTTATCGGTTCCATCCCTGCGGACAAGGATTCCAAGGCAAAGAAGAAAGAAGAAAAGAAGATTAAAGAAGCGGTTAAGGCCAATATCCTCAAACTGCTTAAGGATAAATACAATATTGAGGAAGAAGATTTCCTCTCTGCGGAAATCGAAGTTGTTCCTGCGGGAGAAGCCAGAGATCTGGGCTTTGATAGAAGCATGATCATAGGCTATGGTCACGACGACAGAGTCTGCGCCTATACATCCCTTAAGGCCATCCTGGATTGCAAGAATCCCAAGAGAACCGCTCTCTGCATTCTCTCCGACAAGGAAGAAGTTGGGAGTATTGGTGCAACGGGAATGGAATCCAGATTCTTTGAGGACACCATGGCTGAGGTTATGGCTCTTACGGGAGAACTCTCAGACCTTAATCTCAGACGTGCCCTTCACAATTCCAATGTGCTCTCTTCAGATGTGAGCGCAGGCTACGATCCCCTTTACAAAGGGGCTTTTGAGGAGAAAAACGCAGCCTTCTTCGGACGTGGAATCGTATTCAATAAATACACCGGTTCCCGCGGTAAAGGTGGATCAAACGACGCCAATGCGGAGTATATCGGACGCCTCCGCAAAGTCATGGAAGATGGCAAGGTAGGCTTCCAAACCGCAGAGCTTGGTAAAGTTGATGAAGGTGGCGGCGGAACCATTGCCTATATCCTGGCCAATTACGGAATGAATGTTATAGATGGCGGCGTGGCAGTTCTTTCCATGCATAGCCCTTGGGAAGTAGCCAGCAAAGCCGACATCTACGAGGCATATAAAGCATACTTGGCATTTCTTGATAGAATGTAGTTGTTAGGAGATTACGATATCTTAATGAGCAGAAAAAGCCAATTCCAAAAATATGTTGACTTAACATTAAAGATTCGGTCCCTGTCCTCCCCCTTAATCAGCGGTATTGAGGACGACAATGCCTATCGCGACACTCTGGTGAATAATTTTAGGCGAATCGGGAAATACGCCATTGACAAGGGTGCCATTCTCAAAGAGGACATTATCCCTCTTCTGGACTCCAAGCGTTTGCTTAAAAAGGAAGAATTGGATGACCTTAGGTTTTTGTATGCCGAAACCTTTAATGCCTATAGGATGGAAACTCTGGATATTCCCTTAAGCTATCGCATTGCCAATAGAATTCTCTACGATGCAGACAGAAAGGGAAAGGAAAAGGATATAATCGCCGCCCTGGACAGAAAGGTGGAGATTTCCTTTGCATATATGCATATGACCCAGAGGCTTCACCCTGTGGATCCAACCTGCTACGGATTTAGGGACGAAGGTTTGGAAGCAGCCAAGAGGCTTCTGAAATATCTTCCCAAGGAGAAGTTTAAGAATCTTCCCGACGAAGAAAGCAAGCATATAGTTCTGGTCAATTCCAGATATATAAGCGCCCTCTTCGACCGAAGCGACAATTACAATCAGAAATCCAATCTCCGGGATCTAAGGATGATGGAAAGGGCTCTGGCCTTAGGAGCGAATCCCTTCTATCTGAAGGAGGCTCCCAATTACAATTGGCGCTATCATGAATTCAGAACCCTTCAGTACATCACCAATTTTGCCGAGTCCAACAATGTACGAGGCTTTGATGATAAATCTCTGGAGAAGATATATCAATACACCAAGAGGTTGGAAAAGCTATGGCATAGCGACGAAGACTACTTCTCCCAATACACTCCTGCGGAAATGGTTAAGCTCTATGTGGGCAGAATCTCTTTGCTTACCAATCGCATAAGCAACCATACCTATAGAGAGCAGCTCTATAAGATTATTCGGAGCGGAACGGAAAAGACCTTCGACATCCACGAGGGCTTAATCAATATCTTCGTAATGGTTGAATACCTTTTGGTTCTTTCGGATAAGAAGCTTTCAGCAAAGGAAAAGGATCGTCTCTCCTATCTCTACGACCGTATCACAGGCTATATACATAAGATGCCCAAGAAAGGCAGTTCTTCCTTTATGCTATCCTTCTTGGCGGATATCCTGAAGAATTACAGAGAGGTTCAAGGAGGAACAGAATTTGAAGAAATCTGTTTAAGGATAATGACCGCCGTCCATCCTCCAACATATATTCATTCATTGAGCGTGGCGGATATAGCCAAAACCTTGACCAAGGGCCTTCTTAATACGGAGCCTGAAAGATTCATAGGTTTCCACGGCTATAAGACCGTTAAGGAAGTCCTTAAGAACAAGGATGATATTTTAAGCTTCGCATATCACTCTTCCCTCACCCACGACATTGGAAAACTGTTTATTTCCGAGATTGTCACCACCTACGGAAGAGGCCTCTTTGACGAAGAGTTTATGATGATTAAATCTCATCCATCAATCGCCTACGAGGTTCTTTCCAAACACGGAGGAACAAAGGAATACATCAATATCGCCAAATACCATCACCTTTTCTACGACGGCACCTTCGGCTATCCCGTGGACGGTGATATATCAAAGCTTCCGGAACTGGCCTTCATCCATATTATCCAGTGTGCAGACTGTCTGGACGCTGCCACCGACTCCGTTGGCCGTAGCTATAAGAAGGGCAAAACCGTTACCCAAGTGGTTGGGGAACTGGAAGAAGGACGGGGAACCCGATATGCTCCCTATGTGGTTGATCTCTTCGAAGACAGAAACGTCCTGAAGGAGATTAAGCAAAACCTTCTGGAAGGACGAGATAAGAATTACAGAAAAGCATATACCATATTATCAAAAAAGCGCCATAAATAATGGCGCTTTTCTTTTAATTCTTCATCTTCTCCGCTATATCAAGGAGAGCTTCTTTTTCGTTTCCCACTTCCCCTTCGATTACCATGTCAACCAGCTGGTCCAGAATCCTTCCAATTTCAGGGCCTGAAGGGATTCCCAAATCCATTAAATCCCTTCCGTTGATTTTTAGGCCAGCTCTGGAGAAGCATTCTTCTTCATCCAATATCCTTCCTGCCATATCGGCCATATCACCGTATCTTTCCAGTCTACCCAGAAACTCCGGAGCCTGAGACAAGGCATCCGCCCTTTTGATCAAAAGCAAATCGAAGAAGAGCTCCTCCCCCAGCTTACCCAGGGCTCTTTTAATGGACCTTTCCTCCACCTCGATTCGCCTGTCATGCCAATCCACCAGAGTAACAATTCGATTCTTTGTTTCATTGTCGTATTTTAAGCGGTTAAGAATCTCTCTTACCATTTCCGTTCCAACCTTGCCGTGGCCGTAGAAATGTCCCACCCCTTCTTCATCGATGGTAAAGGTATGGGGCTTGCCCACATCGTGGAAGAGGCCGGCGAATCTTAAATATGCCACCCTTGGCATTTCATCCATAACGTGAAGGCTATGCTCCATCACATCGTAAACATGGTGGTAGTTTTTCTGATCAAAGCCCACCATAGGCTGGATTTCAGGTATGAATACGGCGATTACTTCCCAATACTTTCTGATAACATCAGCGGCATATTTCCCTTCCAGAAGGCCTGAAAATTCCTTGGCGATTCGCTCCGCGCTAATATCCTTAAGTCTTTCCTTGGTTTTAAGGGCGGCCTTGGCGGTCTCCTCCTCTATTTCAAAACCAAGGGAAGAAGCAAATCTAAGGGCTCTTAATATCCTTAGACCGTCTTCATTAAACCTTTCTTCCGGGTCTCTCACCCCGCGGATCAGCTTTGCTTCTATATCCTTTGATCCGCCGAAGGGATCCACGATTCCCTCCTCCGGACTATAGGCTATGGCGTTCATGGTAAAATCACGACGAGATAAATCCTCCTCTATGCTTTCGGAGAATTCCACCCTGTCCGGATGTCTTCCGTCGGAATACTCCGATTCTCTTCTGAAGGTGGTTATCTCTATGGGTTCTCCGTCAAGGACCAAGGTAACCGTTCCATGCTTCAGCCCTGTATCTACAATGGTTTGGCCCTTAAAGACTTCTTTTACTTCGTCGGGTTTTGCAGAGGTTGTCACATCAAAATCATGGGCCTCAAGTCCCATAAGATAATCTCTTACCCAACCCCCTACCAGATAGGCCTTATAGCCATTTTCATTTAGTTTTTCAATTACATGTCCAACCTTGTTATTCATAAAGAAGATAATACTATTTTTTGTGGAAAGATTCAATCACGCTGTGATATAATAAGAACATAGGTTTATTTTTTAGCAAGGGGAAAAATAATGGAAGATCTTCTATTTGGACTAAACGAAGCCCAGCTGGAGGCGGTTACAACAACGGAAGGTGTGGTTAGAGTCATGGCCGGAGCAGGTTCCGGAAAGACTAGAGCCCTGACCCACCGCTTTGCTTATTTGGTTAATTACGCCGGCATCATGCCGGGCCATATTCTCTGCGTCACCTTCACCAACAAAGCAGCCGGAGAAATGCGCAGAAGGATCCACTCCTTGATTGGAGACAGCGATACGGGATATATCAATACCTTCCACGGTTTCTGCGTTTCCATTCTTCAGGAGGAAAGCTATGCGGTGAAATATCCCAAGAGCTTCGTGGTTCTGGACAATTCCGATATCGATCAAATGCTTAACATCATCTACGAGGAACGGGGCCTTACCCTCTCCGACATGACCTTTGGCCA
>CAJOQI010000165.1 GCA_905236895.1 uncultured Peptostreptococcaceae bacterium
CAAGATCAAATACATCGTTCAGGAATACAGCGATCAGCACGAGGAGATTAACGGCATAGCTCCCATTATTCAAGCAAAGGGAATAGGAAGCAGCCTGGAAATCTCCGTTGAAGGAAAGTCCGCCCATGGAGCCCATCCGCACCTTGGACTAAATGCCATATCCATTCTGATGGAAATCCTGGGCAAACTTAATTTCGCCAATGAGGAGCTTAACGATATTATCACATTCTATAACGATCATATGGGCTTTGATGTAGGCGGAGAGAGAATGGGATGTGACTATATGGATGAGCCTTCGGGACATCTCACCTTCAATGTGGGCATGGTAAAATTCGACCGTAAGTCCATGAGCTTTACAATCAATATCAGATATCCGGTAACCATGGATGAAGATACGGTTTATGAGGGAATTGTTGAAATCACCGATAAATTCGACATCGGTATTGTTAAGAAGGGGAGTCAGGATCCCATCTTCTTCCCTGAGGACGATCCAATGATAAAGACCTTCATGGACGTATATCAGGAATTCACCGGTGACTATGAAAGCAAACCCTTAAGAATCGGCGGAGGAACTTATGCACGCTCCATGAAGAATTGCGTGGCCTTTGGTGCTCTCTTCCCGGGAGATCCGGATCTGATGCATCAAAGGGACGAAAGGCTGGCTCTGGATAGACTCCTTACCACAACAAAGATCTATGGAGATGCTATATATAAGCTGACAAAGCCGGATTTTCAATTCCTTCAGAAAGAGGAAGGGATTGAAGAAGAATCCCCGGAAGAGACTTTGGAGCAGAATTCAGAAGAGTAATATGGTAAAAGAAGTCAGGAGAAGGTTTACTCTTAAAAACGAAAAGGGCACGGAAAGTTTGGGACTTGAAATAGCAAAGTGCCTAAAGGGTGGCGGTACCTTGGCCCTAATCGGGGACCTGGGTGCGGGGAAAACCACCTTAACCAAATACATAGCAAAGGGGCTTGGAATCAGCAAAATGATCACAAGCCCTACTTTTACTATTGTGAATGAATATCATGAGGTGGTAGATGGAGAGCAGATAGACTTTTATCATGTGGACGCCTACCGCCTGGAGGACGAAGAAGCCGCCTTCTATATCGGACTTGAAGAGTATTTCGGCGACGGAAATATTTGCGTTATCGAATGGGCCGACATAGTTGAGGGCATCTTGCCCGAGGACACCAAATACGTCTACCTGGAGCAGGGTGAGGATGAAGAAGAGAGGATAGCCAATTGTACGTTTTAGGAATTGAAACCACAGGTCCCGTAGGCTCCGTTGCGGTAATGAACGAAAAGGGACAGGTTGTAAGCAGAAAGACAAGTGAAAAGATGAGCCACCTTAGGGAACTGACCTCCATGACGGAGGAGATTTTTCGTGAGATGGGAATCAAAGCATCCAATCTTGGACTTATTACCGTGTCCATTGGCCCCGGCTCCTTCACAGGAATTAGAATCGGTGTAACTACAGCAAGAACCCTGGCTCAGGCTCTAAAAATTCCTTGCAAAGGTGTTTCTTCCCTCGAGATATTCAGAGAAAAGACCATTATGGGAAATACCAATTATACCGGAAAGGGAGCTGCCATAATCTATAATGCAAGGCGCGGACAGGTCTACGGTGCTGTCTACGGCCCGAGAAGCCTTGAAATCCTGCCTCCCGGCCCATATATGCTTGAAGATGTGCTTGATGCTGTGTCTTCCCAGGAAGATAGAGAAGACTTTATCTTCTATGGAGATGGCGTGGATGCTTATGCCGACAGATTGGAGGGCTTGGCTCTGTCTGAAGAAGATGACAGATATCCAACCGCCGCGATGGTGGCAAGGCTTGGTAGAAAACGCTTTGATGAGGAGGGGGATGATGGCTACGAAAACCTGCTTCCCGACTATATGCGAATTGCCGAGGCTGAGCAAAAACTGAGGGACGGCACCCTCCAAAGAATGCAGGAAGAAAAGAAAAAGAGATATGAGGGAAATTAATATAAGAAGAGCGGGATTGGAAGATGTGGAGATGATAGCTTCTCTGGAAGAACTCTGTTTTTCCGACTCCTGGACCAAGGAAATGATTAGGGAGGATATGGCCAATCCTCTCTGCACCTATCTTCTTGGAGAAATAGATGAAGAACTGGTAGCCTATATAGGTTTTTGGCTGGTGGTGGGAGAGTGTCAGATAAATAATGTGGCAGTGTCTCCTTTTTACAGAAGAGAGGGAATCGGAACAAGGCTCCTTATGGGAACCTTTGCCCTTTGTAAAGCTTTGGGAGCGGATAAAGCCAATCTGGAGGTTAGGGCAGGCAACCATGAGGCCATAGCCCTCTATAAGTCAATGGGCTTTAAGGAAGACGGAATAAGAAAAGGCTATTACGAAAACGACGGTGAAGATGCTCTCCTTATGAGCATGGATCTTTAATCATAGCTATAAGCAAAAAGGAAGATAGATGAAGGACGGAAAGTTTATAACTCTTGGAATTGAAACAAGCTGCGATGAAACTGCCGCCGCCGTAGTTGCGGATGGCAGAGATTTGCTGTCCAATATCATCAGTACCCAGATAGATATTCATACCGCCTACGGTGGAGTTGTACCTGAAATCGCTTCCAGAAAACATCTGGAGGATATTAATAGGTGTATACAAGCTGCCCTTGATGAAGCCAAGGTAAGCATGGACCAGGTGGATCTTATTGGTGTTACCTATGGTCCCGGACTTATCGGCGCCTTGGTTATTGGTGTTGCCGCAGCAAAGGCTCTTACCCTGGCTACGGGAAAGCCTTTGATTGGCGTAAACCATATGCATGGCCATATTTCAAGCAATTATCTGACCTATTCCAAACTGGAGCCGCCTTTCTTAAGTCTGGTGGTTTCAGGGGGCCATACCAATATAGTCTATGTTAAGGACTATAACGACTATGAGGTTCTGGGCGGCACAAGGGACGATGCCATCGGCGAGGCCTACGACAAGGTAGCAAGGGTAATCGGACTTGGTTATCCCGGCGGTCCCAAAATAGATGGAGCCGCAAGGGAGGGAGATCCGGATGCCATTCAGTTTAAGAGAGTTTATTTGGAAAAGGGAAGCTATGATTTCAGTTTCAGCGGAATCAAGACCCAGGTTCTTAACTATGTGAACTCCGAAACCCAGGCGGGAAGAGAAGTGAATATAAACGACGTGGCTGCGGGCTTCCAGGAGGCCTGTACAGAGGTAATTACGGAAAAGATTATCGACGCAGCCAAAGAGTTAAAAGAAAATAGAATTGTAGTTGCAGGCGGAGTTGCAGCCAATAGCAGGCTTAGAGAAATGCTGGCGGGGAAATGCGATGCTATGGGTATTGAACTGTTTCTCCCGGATAAGAGTCTTTGTACGGATAATGCAGCTATGATAGCCTGTGCGGCACATTACGAATATAAGCTTGGCAGGGAAGACGATCTTAAATTGGACGCCTATGCCAATTTGGATTTTTAGAGAGGCTTAAGAAGACAGCGAGGACATTTCTTTGATAGTTCTTTCGGTTTCAGATGTGAACAAAAACTACGGAACGGATGTGATTCTTGAGAACATATCCTTCCATATAAACGAAGGAGAGAAGGTGGGAATTGTAGGCGTAAACGGCGCCGGCAAGACCACTCTTCTTAACATTCTTTCGGGAGAGCTGAAGGCGGATAGCGGCAATGTTTTCATAGCAAAGGAAACCACCATAGGCTATCTGAAACAGAGAGACCAATTCGATAGCGAAAAAACCGTGGCTCAGGAGGTTGGTGGAATCTTCGCCAATCTTGAAGCTATGGAGAAGGAAATAGAGGAACTTTCCACTGAAATAGCAGAGCCTGGCAACGAAGAAAACAAAGGTCTCTGGGACAGGCTTTCCCAACTCCAAAGGGACTTCGAGGAAAAGGGAGGCTATACCTATAAGAGCGAAATGAAGGGCGTTTTAAGCTCCATGGCCTTTACCGATGACTATATGGATCAAAAGACGGGACAGCTCTCAGGCGGTGAAAGAACCAGACTTGCCTTGGCATGCCTTCTCTTAAGCAAGCCGGATATTTTGTTCCTGGATGAACCTACCAACCATTTGGATATTGGAACCCTGAAGTGGTTGGAGCAGTATCTTAAGGCCTATAAGGGAACCTTGATTCTTATCTCCCACGACAGATATTTTCTCGACCAGGTGACGGACCAGACCGTTGAAATAATGAATCGAAAGGCCAAGAAATACGCCGGCAATTATTCCGTCTTTGCGGAGAAGAAGAGGGCGGAGAGAGAGGCCCAGCAAAGAGCCTATGACAAGCAACAAAAAGAGATAAAGCACCACGAGGCTGTCATAAGAGAGTTTAAGAGCAGAAAGACGGAAAGAATGGAAAAGCAGGCAAAGGCTCGTCAGTCCATGCTTTCTCATATAGAAAGACTTGATAAACCGGAGAGCGAAGGCAAGACCATGAAGCTTTCCCTTCACCAGACCCTAAAGAGCGGAAACGACGTTCTCCTTGGAGAGGACCTGGGAAAGAGCTTCTATACGGATGATGGCATGAAAAGACTCTTTAGGAATGTGAACTTTGATATTAAGAGGGGAGAAAGAATCTCCGTGGTTGGATCCAACGGTGTTGGGAAAACCACTCTCCTTAGAATAATAACGGAAGAAATAGAGCCTACGGAGGGCTATTTAAGAATCGGTCACAACGTGGAATTCGGTTACTACGATCAGGGGCAGCAGCTTTTGAATGACGATCTGACCGTCTTGGACGAGGTTCACGAGGCCTTCCACAAATATACGGAGAGGGAGCTTAGAACCATCCTGGGAAGCTTTTTGTTTACCGGGGATATGGTCTTCAGGAAGGTGGGGTCTCTTTCCGGCGGAGAGAAGGCAAGGCTGTCTCTTCTTAAACTGATGATGAGCGGAGCCAATGTGCTGGTTTTGGACGAGCCTACCAACCATCTGGACATTCAATCAAAGGAAGTCTTTGAGGAGGCTTTGATGGATTATCCGGGGACGGTAATTACCGTAACCCACGACAGATACTTCTTAAACAGGGTTCCCGATAGGATCTTGGAGCTGACTCCCGAAGGAATGAACGAATATCTGGGGAAATACGATTATTACGTGGAGAAGAGAGAGGAAATTCAGTCCGGCAAGGCCTATCTTAGGGAAATGAAGGAGAAAAAGGAAGAGACTGCAGAAAAAACCTTAAGCGCCGCCGAGGAAAGAGAGCTTAAAAAGAAGAGAGAAGCGGAGGAGAGAAGGCTATCAAGAGAGATAGAGAATCTAGAGGCTTTGATAGATAATCTGGAGGGGGAGATAAGCTCTCTGGAGGGGGAAATGTGTGCTCCGGAGGTGCTTCGGGATGTGGCTAAACTGGGTGAGCTTAATGCCTCTCTGGAGG
>CAJOQI010000166.1 GCA_905236895.1 uncultured Peptostreptococcaceae bacterium
AGTTTCCGTATTCCACAAAGTATGGGGCGAGGCAAATAACTTCCTCTCCCGAATTAAGCATGGTCTTTAGAACAATATTAAGGGCAGCCCCCGCTCCTGTTGCCATAATGATATTGTTTTCCGTAAAGGATGTATTGAATCTTCTGTTAAGATTATCCGCCACAGCTTTTCTGGTCTCAGGAAAACCGGCATTGCTCATATAACCGTGAACCTTAACGGGATCTTCACTTTCCAGGATTTCTTTGATGGCTTCCTTAACGGAATCCGGCGCAGGCACATTGGGATTGCCAAGGGAAAAATCAAAGACATTCTCCGCACCAAATTCCTCGGCCATTTTTCTTCCTTCCTCGAACATCATTCTGATTACGGAATTGTTCTCCACAAGAGGTCTTATTTTTTCTGATATCATTCTTCTTCCTCCAAGCTGCAAAGGAACTCATATGCAGCCTCTATTTCTTCCTCGTTGAAAACTTTGATCCCTGCCTTTTCCAAGGCTTCTGCCGTCACGCCTTTTCCGGGAATCTTTTTCCCTGAAAAGTTACCGTCATATATTCTATGGCTTCCGCAGGAGGGACTTCCTTCTTTTAGTATTGCCACCTCTATTTTTTCGGAAAGCCCAAGGGCAAGAACACCTTCCGCTCCCTTTCGGAATTCCGCGGTAACGTCCTTACCATCTTTGTTTACTACCCTTCCCTCTTTTCTTTCAGCCGGGCTTCTGGGAACCTTAAGTCCTCCCATCACCTCGGGGCAGAGAGGGATTATTCTTCCCTCTTCTTCCAGTTCCTTAAGAAGAGGGTTTTCAACCATCTTACTCTTCCCGTCATAGCGCCATGGTCCACCGGACACCAGACAGGCACTTACAATTATCTTCTTTTCTTTCATCAATTATTAGTTAGCGTTGCTAATCTTCAGATCCTTAACGGGGCCGCCGATTCCTGCTTCGCCAAGAGCCTTTGCAACGGCTTCTCTAAGCACGTATCTTGCTCCGTAATAGTCCTCGGCCTTGCACCATACCAATACATCAAAGATGATGGATCCCTCGCCGTTTCCTGTTGCGCCAACTATGGGAGCGGGCTCCGTAGCAAAGATTGCTTCCTTGGCTATTGCGGATTTAATCGTACTCTTAACCAAATCGATATCTGTACCCGGGGTGATTCCAAACTGCTCCTGGAGACGGCGGAATCCGGACTCCGTATAGTTTAGAACAACGGATGTAACAACGGAACCGTTGGGAACCGTTACAATCTTATTGTCCCAGGTATGAAGCTTTGTTGCCATAATATCTATGGTATCAACGATTCCTGTTGCCTGACCTGCAACCTCAATCTCGTCGCCGTTCTTGAAAGGCTTATTGAGAAGGATAAGGATTCCCCCTGCCACATTGGCAAGACTGTCCTTAAGGGCCAAAGCTATTGCAGCACCTGCAGCACCTATAAGAGCAACAAGGGATGCGGTATTAACGCCCAGCTTCTGAAGGAGCATTACGATTACAACGATCCAAAGGAGGATCTTAACGCCCTTAACGATAAAGGTATGAAGGGTTGTATCCACCTTGCTCTTAAGAAGAGTATTCTTAACTGCTCCGGATATAATATTGATTACAATATATCCGATTACGAGAATAAGTATTGCGGTTATAATGCTCCACAGCCAGCTAATTGCTGTAATCTTAGTTAGTAATTCCATTTCTTTTCTTCCTTTCGATTTTTACTTCCAAATATTAAATCCCCTCATAATTACCTTATCTTCCCGCTCTGCGGCGCTCCAATTCGTGGAGCAATTTCTTTCTGAGCCTAATATCATCCGGGGTGATTTCCACCAGTTCATCATCGGCTATAAATTCAAGGGCCTCTTCAAGGGTAAAATGCCTTGCAGGAGAAAGCTTGATGTTTTCATCAGATCCCGCGGCTCTCATATTGGTTGCCTTCTTGGCCTTGCAGGGATTCACTTCCATATCTCCGGTTCGGGAGTTCATGCCTACAATCATGCCTTCATAGACTCTGGTTCCCGGCTCAACAAACATCTGAACCCTTTCTCCGATATTAAAGAGGGCGTAAGGTGTGCAGTCGCCCTCTTCAATTGCAATGGCAACTCCGTTTGTTCTTCCCGGGATATCCCCCTTATATTCTTCAAAATCAAAGAATCTTCTTTCCATTGTTCCCATGCCGTGGGTATCGTTTATGAATTCCGAGCGATAACCCAAAAGGCCTCTTGTGGGAGCGTGGTACTCCAGCTTTTGATATCCGTTTTCTCCGGACATCTGAACCATGAGTCCCTTTCTCTGGTTCAACTTGTTTATTACGGTTCCTGCGTATTCGTCTGGAACGCTTATTACAACTTCTTCAACAGGCTCCAGTTTTTCGTCGCCGGGTCCCTTCTTATAGATAACCTCCGGCTTTGAAACCGCCAGTTCATATCCTTCTCTACGCATATTCTCAATAAGGATGGAAAGATGCAGTTCACCTCTTCCGGAAACCTTGAAGCAGTCGGTACTATCCGTTTCTTCAACGGTGAGGCCCACGTTTACTTCCAGCTCCTTATTAAGTCTTTCCCTGATGTGACGGCTGGTTACGTATTTGCCTACTTTCCCAGCAAAGGGAGATGAATTAACCAGGAAGTTCATGGAAAGAGTGGGTTCCTCAATATGAATCATTTCCATTGCCTCAGGGTTTGCCGGGTCGCATACCGTCTCTCCGATTGAAATATCGGAGATTCCCGAAAGCACAACTATGTCACCGCACTGAGCTTCTGCTACAGCCATTCTCTTAAGGCCTCTATAAACAAAGACCTGATTGGCCTTTCTCTGGGCGACTGTTCCGTCGGCCTTTGTTACGGCCACGGTTTGGGCTTCTTTGATGACGCCCCTTGTAATTCTTCCGATACCGAGACGTCCGATATAGTCATCATAGGCCAGGGTTGAAACCTGCATCTGGAGAGGTTCTTCCCTTCTGTCGGGATAGAGTTCGCAGTGGTCGATAATGGTTCCAAACAAAGGATTGAGATTGAAACCACCAAATCCCTCGGGGGTATGCTTCATCTTGGTATCACCCTGCTCCACGGAGATTCCCTCCACCTCCTTAGGGTCACGAACTGCGATACCCTGGCGGGCAATACCGTAGAGAATTGGGAAATCCAGCTGACTGTCGCTGGCATTTAGGTCCATAAACAGCTCATAGACCTCATCCACAACCTCGTCGATACGAGCGTCCTTCTTATCTATTTTGTTGATGAAGAGGATTGGGTCGATACCCTGCTCCAGAGCCTTTGTTAGAACAAAGCGGGTCTGAGGCATGGGTCCCTCGCTGGAATCCACCAGGAGGATTACCGTATCTACCGTCTTCATGATTCGCTCAACCTCGGATGAAAAATCCGCATGGCCCGGGGTGTCCACAATATTTATCTTTACATCTCCATGCATAATGGAGCAGTTCTTGCTGTAGATGGTGATTCCCCTCTCACGCTCAATATCGTCTGAGTCCATAACGCAGTCCACCACCTCTTCATTGTCACGGAAGACACCGCTCTGTCTTAAAAAGGCGTCAACCAAGGTGGACTTACCCGCATCAACGTGGGCAATCACCGCTATATTAATTATCTTCTGTCGTTCCATCTATTCTCCAATCTATGGGTTTAATATCGTTTCTCATTAGGAAGTCGTTGGTTCTGGAGAAATAATCTCCTCCAAAGAATCCGCTATAGGCGGATAATGGGCTGGGGTGGGGTCCCTCCAAGATAAGATGCTTCCTGCCATCTATCATGGCCCTTTTGTTTCTTGCGTTGTTTCCCCAAAGGATAAAGACCATTGGCTTTTCCCTTGCGGACAATTTTTCAATCACCCTATCCGTAAACAGTTCCCAGCCTTGGCCCTTGTGGGAATTGGCTTTATGCTCTCTCACCGTAAGGCAGGTGTTAAGAAGCAGCACTCCCTCCTTGGCCCATTTCATAAGATAGCCGTAATCCCTAGGCGGAGGCTCAATACCCAAATCCTCTTGGAGTTCCTTGAAAATATTCACCAGGGATGGTGGCTGGGGAACTCCCGGAAGAACGGAAAAGGCCATGCCGTGAGCTTGACCCGGTTCGTGATATGGATCCTGACCAAGAATTACAGCCTTAACATCCTCGTAGGCAGTCTCCTTAAAGGCACTGAAGATATGATTCATATCCGGATAAATGGTTTTGCTATTGTATTCGGAAATGAGAAACCGCCTTAGACGAATATAGTAGTCCTTTTGAAACTCTTCCCTAAGTATTTCATCCCAGGAATTGCCTATATTAACCATCTACAGGTTCCTCTCCAGTCTTGCGATTTCTTCCTGAATCCTTGCCCTGGTCTTCTCTTCCCCAAGAATCTGTTGGATGGTCCAAAGATCCGGAGACTGGCTTCTTCCCATGAGGGCAAGACGGATAACCGTGCTTACATGACCCACATGACCCTTATAGTTATCGGGATCCTTCTTATAATCCTTCGGCTTTGCCGCATAGCCAAGACCTGATCCCATTTCCCTAATCTTATCGAACCACTGGCTCTGGTCGTCAGAGTGGTCATAGCTCTCCAAATATCCCTTCAGGATTACCGGAATATCCTCAGCGGGAACTTCTGCGGGGTATTCCTCTTCCCTCTTAAACATATCATCAAAGAAATAACTGATGAAGTCCACAATTTGCTGGGCGTAAACCAGGTCCTTTCTTGGTTTCTGGTCATTTCTTCCAAGGTCGATAATCTTTGACAGATATTCCTTATCGTCAAAGATATGCATTGCCTCAGGCTTAAACTCCTCTGCCCACTTCTCCAGAAAATCGATTATCTCTGCAGCGGGAATCCTAAGCATTACGTCCTTGCTTACGTCGTTAAGCTTATCCATATCAAAGAGTGCGCCTGCGGACGACATCTTCTCCGTTGAGAATTGGAAGTCATCTATATCCGCCTCAGGATTGGCTATCCTCCACTCTTCAAAGTCCGAGTTAAGAACAGTCAAGAGATATTCCTTAACAGAAGCGGGATGATATCCCTTCTCCCTGTAATAACCCAGGGAGAGTTCCGGATCCTTTCTCTTTGAAAGCTTTCTCTTATTGCCGTTCTCATCTATCTTCATAAGCTGGGCTGTATGGCAATAGGTCATGGGCTCCCATCCCAGCTTTTCGAATAATTCAACGTGAATCGGAAGACTTGGAAGCCATTCCTCTCCTCTAACCACATGGGTTGTTCTCATCAGATGGTCATCCACCACGTGAGCGAAGTGGTATGTGGGAATTCCCGTAGTCTTTAGAATTACCACATCCAGGAAGTTTACCGGCATATCAAGAGTTCCTCTTATGGCATCTTCCACCTGGAATCTCTTTGCATCATCACCGCTTTGATTGGGATTACCCGTAGAGAGAAGCCTGATAACAAAGGGCTCTCCCCCATTAACCTTGGCCTCCACCTCTTCGTAAGAAGCCTTTCTCCAGGGGGAATAGTCTCCATATACGCCTATTGCTTCCTTTCTCTCCACCTGTCCCTCTCTAATGGCAGAAATCTCTTCTTCAGAGAGGAAGCAGGGATAGGCCTTGCCTTCACTTACCAGTTTCTTTGCAAAGCAAGCATAGATTTCACCTCTATGGCTCTGAGTATAGTCTCCGTAGGCCCCGCAGTCTCCGGACTTTGATGCACCTTCATCAAATCTAATATCGTAGAACTCCAGACCATCGATAATAAGGTCAAGGGCTCCTTCCACATAGCGTTTATCGTCCGTATCCTCTATTCTTAAGAAGAAGACGCCCCCTGATTGATGGGCAAGTCTTTCATCAACATAGCCTCCGTATAAATTTCCCAGATGAATAAACCCCGTTGGAGAGGGTCCCAGCCTGGTTACCTTTGCACCCTGGGGAAGGTCTCTTTCCGGATAGATTATTTCATAGTCCTCAGGGGTCTTATTTACATTTGGAAATAGCAGATTTGCTAACTTTTCGTAGTCCATTTAATCCTCCATAAGCCACAAAAACTCACACTAATTATATATGTCAAGGTATGGTTTTTCAAGGATATTGTAGTATAATAAGGATATGAATAATAAGAAAACTTACCTTTCCAAAGACGCCAATATTCGTCTTAAGGATTACCTGGAATCACAGGGTAGAGAGCTTCAATTAGTATCCACGGAGGGCATTGTTTCTCGTGGCATATCCAACCATCCCGACGTGTTTTTTTGTAAGTTGGGACTTGGAGACGATGCTCCCATTCATATGGCCTTGCCACAAGATTTGGGTCCCTCCTATCCACAGGACTCACGATTCAATGCTGCCTGCACGGGGAAATTCTTCATTCACAATTTAAGGATTACTTCCCCTCCTCTCTTGGAGCAGGCAAGAGATATGGGAATGACCTTTGTGGATGTTATGCAGGGCTATTCCAAATGCAGCATCGCCATAGTGGATGAAAGTTCTATTATCACCTGCGATCAGGGAATTTACGATACCTGTTTGGATATCCCCGATCTTTCCGTACTTAAGGTTGCCCCGGGCCATGTGAGACTTGATGGCTACCCCTACGGTTTTATCGGAGGAACCTGCGGAAGAGTCGGGAATGAGCTTATCTTTAACGGTAATCTTGGTGCTCATCCGGATTTCGTTGATATTGTAAGCTTTATTGAGGAACGAGGGGTTACCCCAAAATGGTTCCCCGAATATCAGCTGACGGATATCGGTTCAATACTGTGAAAAAGCACGCTATTATTCCTATCTTCATACCTCATTTGGGTTGCCCGGAGAAATGCGTCTTCTGCGACCAAATCGCCATAACAGCAAGGCAGGGCATGCCTGGAGAGGATGATGTGAGGAAAACCATAGATACATATCTTGAGACCTTGGAGGAGGTTTCGCCCAAAGAGAGAGAAATCGCCTTCTACGGCGGCAGCTTTACGGGGATCCCCTCTTCCCTTCAGGAAAAGTATCTTGGAATAGCCAAGGAATATATGGATAGAGGCTCGGTTTCCTCAATCCATCTTTCCACCAGGCCCGACTATATTGACGAAGATGTGCTTAGCTGCCTTAAAACCTACGGGGTAAAGACCATAGAACTGGGAGTTCAATCCTTTGACGATAGAGTTCTTGCTCTATCAAAGCGTGGTCACGACAGCGCTTCCGTTTATAAAGCCTTGGAAATGATTAGGGCATGGGGCTTTGACCTGGGAATCCAACTTATGATTGGCCTTCCGGGAGATTCCATGGAAAGCTGTCTCTTCTCCGCAAAGGAGGCTGCAATACTTAAGCCCAAGGTGGCAAGGCTTTATCCCACGGTGGTGCTGGAGAATACGGAGCTATACCAGATGTATCTTAAGGGAGACTTTGTTCCCTTGGATAGAGATGAGGCCCTTTCTCGAACCGCAACCATGTATCGGGTTTTAAGGGAAGCCGGTATCCTCATCATGCGAGTGGGTCTAAAGAGCACGGATATAATCAATAGCCGCGCATTGGGAGAAATCAATCGTGGCACCTACCACCCGGCCTTTAGGCAGCTGGTGGAAAGTGAAATAGCAAGAGAAGACATAGAATCTTTGATAGAAAAGATCTATGAAGATAGGACCCCTCCCTGCCTTATAATCGCTTCAAACCCCCTATGGGTTTCTGCAGCCGCAGGGCATAATGGAATTAACAGAGAGTATTTCAGGGAGAAGTACCCGGGCATGGAATTGAACTTCTTATCCGACGAAAAAATATCGCCAGGAGAATTCAAGATATATGAAACCAACGGAGGAATGCACTTATGAAAAAACGCTTTTTATCCATTGCACTTATTATGATTCTTGCAGTCTCCATCATGGGGCTTGCAGGTTGCGGAACGGAAGAAAAAATCGAGGTAAGCACTGCGGAAATCATTAATACCGCAGAGAACCTTACCAAGGGTCTCCCCTCCACTGAAGAGGTTGATGCTCTGGCCCATCCGGAGCCGGAGGAACCGCCTTATGAAATCTCCATGATTAATCCATTGACCGGAGAACCAACCGAAACGGATATTACCAATAAGCGTCCCGTCTGCGCC
>CAJOQI010000167.1 GCA_905236895.1 uncultured Peptostreptococcaceae bacterium
AACTCTACGATAATTACGATGAGAATTATCCAAAGGATGATAATACGGTATGCATAGTGGGAAGCCTTACATATAACAGAGGAATCAAGCATTTTGTTCAGGCCGCTTATAAGGCGGGCTGCAAGGCTTTGATAGGAGGAGAGCTTTCTCCCGATAGCTTCAAAGAAGAAATACTTTCTTCCCAAGAAGCAAAGGACCTGGAATTCATGGGACCTTTGGGAAGAGACCAAGTTCTTGAGGTTATGAAGAGAGCAAAGGTGGGGGTTTCCGCTCCACTTAATATCGGACAGTATAACCATGTGGACAATTTGGCCACCAAGGTTTGCGAATATATGTCCATGGGTCTTCCGGTCATTCTAACCAGGCACGCTTTCAGCGAGAGAATGGTAAAGGAATATGATTTCGGAATTTGTATAGACCCGGAGAATATAGAGGAGTATTCCAAGGCCATAAGATTCCTTCTGGATAATCCGGAGGAAGCCGATAGGCTTGGGAAAAATGGCAGAAAGGCAGTAAGGGAAGTGTTTAACTGGGAAAAGGAGAAGGCCAATCTGCTTAAGCTTTACCAAGAGATAATTGAGGAAGAATAGGGCAGGAGACTAAATAGATGTCAAAGATTTTGCTTATAAATCACTATGCCGGATCCCCGGAAATGGGAATGGAATTCAGACCCTATTATTTTGCTCGTCAGTGGATAAAGAGAGGGAACGAGGTCCATATCATTGCTGCGGACTATTCCCATTTAAGGAGGAAGAACCCGGAAGTACATAAGGACTGGAAGATTGAGAAAATAGACGGAATATACTATCACTGGGTTAAGACGGGAACCTATAGCGGTAATGGAGTTAAGAGAGCTCTTACCATGGAGCAATTCGTTTCCAAGATCAGAAAGAATTCCGCCGATATTATTAAAATGATTGAGCCGGATATAATAATATGCTCATCCACATATATGCTGGATACCTATGCGGGACAGAAGCTGAAAAGAGAAACCAAGGGAAGGGCCATCCTGGTTCACGAGGTTCATGATATGTGGCCGGAGACCCTTGTGGACATTGGCGGAATGAAGAGGAGCAATCCCTTTGTTGTAGCCATACAGGCTGCGGAGAATAGCGCCTATAAGCATTCCGACAAGATAATCGCCATGATGCCCTTCTCCAAGGAATATATGATGGAACACGGTATGGCAGAGGAAAAGTGGACCCATATACCCCTTGGAATTGAAATGGGGGAATGGGATGAGAAGGAGCCCTTAAATGAGGAGCATAGAACTGCCATAGAAGAAATAAAGAAGAGCGGAAGCTTTCTTGTGGGATATTTCGGAGGACATGCCTTGTCCAATGCTCTCTACAATCTGGTGGACTCAGCCTGTGAAAGCCAAAGGAGAGGATATGATGTTAAATTCCTCCTTGTGGGAGACGGAGTTGAGAAGGAAAGCATTATCAAAAGCGCCAAGGAAAAGGGCCTCGACAATATGTTCTTCCTGCCGCCTGTTGGGAAAAAGGAAATCCCCGAGCTTCTGGATTTATTTGATGCCATCTATATCGGAACCGCAACCTCCGAAATGGATAAGAGGTTTGGAATCTGTATGAATAAGATGGCCGACTCCATGATGTCGGGAAAGCCCGTAATCTGCTCCGTGGATGGGCCGTCCTCTTGGGTTGAAGAAGCTCAATGCGGAATAATGATTCCCGCTGAAGATATAGAAGGCACCGTGGACGCAATCAAAAAGTTGATGGAAATGTCCCCGGAAGAGAGAAGAGAAATGGGCCTAAGGGGAATAGAGTATTGCAAGGCCAATTTGGATGTAGAGGTAGTGGCAGACAGAATGTTAGAGGCCATTAGGGAGTGATAATAGATGGATATAGTGGAATTAATAAGAGAATTGGATATAAGGGTTGAGGGAATAAACTGCTCCTCGGTAGACACACTGGGACAGGTAACCCATAGCCCGGAGAATATGACCTATGCTACCTTTGTTTCCCATATGGACTATCTTAAGGATTTGGATGATAGAGCAAAGGTAATAATCACAACGGAAGAAATCGGCAAGGAAATTCTTGAGTCCTTACCGGAGGTGGGGGTTGCCATTGTTGAGGATCCAACAATTACATTCTTCAGACTCCACAACCATCTTCTTTCCAATGAGAACTACGGAAGAAAGAGGTTTGAAAAGAAAATTGGTGAGGGCTGCAGAATAAGCCCCTGTGCCCATATTGCGGATTCCTGCGTTGCCATAGGAGATAATGTGGTCATAGAGGAAAACGTGGTTATAAGAGAAAACGTGACCATTGGAAGTGGCAGCATTATAAGGGCTGGAGCTGTAATCGGCGGCGAAGGATTCGAATTTAAGAGAGATGGCAAGAGGATAATGGGAATAACCCACGGTGGGGGAGTTGTCATAGGAGAAAACGTAGAAGTCCAATACAATTCCTGTATCGATAAGGCCATCTATCCATGGGATGACACCATTATCGGAGACTATACCAAGATCGACGATCTGGTCTATGTCGCCCACGGATGCAAGATTGGCGAAGCCGTTCTTATAGCATCAAATGCTGTGGTTGGGGGGAGAGTAAAAATCGGACCCAATACCTGGATCGGATTTGGTGCCACCATGAGAAACGGTATAGAACTGGGTTCCAACAGCAGAGCAAATATCGGAGCCGTTGTTACCAAGAATGTGGAGGATGGAGGAGCCGTTAGCGGCAACTTCGCCATAGACCATAATCTCTTTATTGAGAAAATGAGAAACAACAGATAAGGGATAAAGGAAGTTTGACCATGAAAACAGAGTTGATTAAAAAGATTGAAGAAAGAAGTATCAAAGTTGGAGTTGTGGGCCTTGGATATGTAGGCCTTCCCTTGGCTGTGGAAAAGGCCAAGGCCGGGTTCAAGACCATAGGCTTTGATGTGCAGGAAGAAAAAGTCAGACTTGTTAACGAAGGCCATAATTATATCGGAGATGTAATAGATGACGATCTTATACATCTGGTGGAGGAGGGAATGCTTTCCGCTACCACGGACTTCTCCTTTGTTAGAGATATGGACTTTATCGCCATCTGCGTACCAACTCCCCTGGACGACCATCAGCAGCCCGACATCAGCTATGTAAAGAATTCCACCATGGAAATCAGCAAATATCTCAAGAAGAATACCATGGTTGTTCTGGAATCCACCACCTATCCGGGAACCACGGAAGAGCTGATCAAACCTTTGTTGGAAGAAGGGTCGGGGCTTAAATGCGGAGAGGATTTCTATTTGGGCTTTTCTCCTGAGAGAGTTGATCCAGGCAATAAATTCTTCAAAACAAAGAATACCCCCAAGGTGGTTGGTGGTGTAGGCAAGGATGCAACGGAAGTCATTGCTGCCATGTATAGAGCCGTTTTGGAAGGGGATGTTCACGAGGTTTCATCTCCTGCTGTAGCCGAGATGGAGAAGATTCTGGAGAATACCTATAGGAATATCAATATAGGTTTGGTAAACGAACTGGCCATGCTTTGCGATAAGATGGGAATCAGCCTCTGGGAAGTGGTGGATGCGGCCAAAACCAAGCCTTATGGTTTTCAGGCCTTCTATCCCGGTCCGGGACTTGGAGGGCATTGCATCCCCTTGGATCCCTATTATCTCACCTGGAAGGCCAGGGAATACGGCTTCCATACTTCCATGATAGAGGCTTCCATGATCATAAACGACAAGATGCCCGAATACTGCGTGGAGAGAGCGGGAAAGGTTCTAAACAGACAGAAGAAATCCCTTATGGGCTCCAAGGTTCTGGTTCTGGGTGTGGCCTATAAGGCGGATATAGACGATTACAGAGAAAGCCCTGCCATAGATGTAATAGAAATACTTAAGGGCGAAGGGGCCGAGACGGATTTCTACGATCCCTATATTATGAGCTTTAAGCATAAGGGAACAGCCTATGAAGGTCTAAAGGAAATCAGTCCTGAAATCGTGGCGAGCTACGATCTTATACTGATTACCGCAAACCACAGCAATGTGGACTATGAGATGATTCAAAAGAATGCAAAAGCAATCTTTGATGCCAAGAACGCCATGGCCAATGTTGAATGCCGTGACAATATAGAGGTACTGTAATGCTACTATCACAAAAGATAAAAGAAAAACTGGATATAGCCTTTGATGTGGTGGACGAGAAAGAGGTAGAGACCCTTGCTCTTCTGGCTCAGGATCCGGGAGCTCCCTACGGAAGCTTTTTGGTGGATGCCAGCTATATGGACTCCATTGGAGATAATGTGAAGATGCTGATTATAAGTCCCGACCTTAGGGAGGAAGTAAAGAATAAGGCTCCTGAAATGGGTCTTATCATAACGGATAACCCAAGGAATCTCTTCTTCAGAACCCATAATGCTCTCCATGAGGATGAGGACTATATCAGACCAAGATATAAAACCGTAATAGGAGAGAACTGCACCATACATAGCAGCGCCGTAATTGCGGAAAACAATGTAACTATCGGAAACAATGTGATAATCGAGGAGCATGTATCCATCAAAGAAAACAGCGTTATCGGCGACAATTCCATCATAAGAGCCGGCGCAAGGATAGGCATGATCGATTTCGAGTTTAAGAGAGAGGGAGATACCATCTTCGGAGTAACCCATATGGGTGGCGTGGTTCTGGGAAAAGAAGTGGAAGTTCAGACCAATTCATCCATCAACAAAGCCCTCTATCCCTGGGACGATACCATAGTTGGAGACTATACCAATATTGACGATTTGGTACATATTGCCCACGGATGCAAAATCGGAAAGAGCGTTATGATCGTTGCTCACTCCGGAATAGGCGGAAGAGTTGAGATTGGAGACGAAGCCTGGATTGGATTTGGCTCCACCATAAGAAACGGAATCTCCATAGGCAAGAATGCCAGAGTAAATATGGGTTCTGTGGTTACCAAATCCGTTGAAGATGGTGGAGAGGTGACGGGCAATTTCGCCATTCCCCACAATCTATTCATTGAGCAGATTAAGAAGGTTAGAGGAGAATAGAGATGAAGTATGCATTGATAGGCTGCGGAAGAATAGCCGTGAATCACATAAAGGCAGCGGTAAACAACAATCTGGAAATAGTAGCTGTCTGCGATATTCTGCCGGAGAAGATGGAAGAGATTCTCTCCAAATTTGACTTGGCTTCCGATGAGGGAATCCACAGGTATACGAATTATAAGGAATTGATTCAGGAGGAAAAGCCTGAACTTGTTTCAATAGCCACGGAAAGCGGAATCCATGCGGAAATCGCCATCCATGCCATAGATAGCGGTGTAAATGTAATCATAGAAAAACCTATGGCCATGAATATGGAAGATGCGGATAGAATAATAAAGCTTTCGCAAGAAAAGAATGTAAAGGTTAGCGCCTGCCATCAGAATAGATTCAATATAGCCGTTCAAGAGCTTAGGAGAGCCTTGGAGGCAGGAAGATTCGGCAAGCTTTCTCACGGATCCATCAATGTGAGATGGAATAGGAATAAGGATTATTACGACCAAGCCGGATGGAGAGGAACCTGGGAACAGGACGGAGGGGCTTTGATGAATCAGTGCATCCACGGAATAGACTTGCTCCGTTGGATGATGGGTGATGAGATTGAAGAAATCTATGGCGCCACCAGACAGCAATTCCATCACTATCTCGAGGCGGAAGATGTGGGCATGGCAGTAATCAAGTTTAAGAACGGTGCCATTGGAACCGTAGAGGGAACAACCAATGTCTATCCCAAGAATCTTGAGGAGACCCTCTATGTTTTCGGTGAGAACGGAACCGTAAAGATCGGTGGCACATCCACAAACAATATCGACGTTTGGGATTTTGCCGACGAGACATCGGAAGATGAAAAGAACAAAGGCCTTGAAGAGGCAACCAGCAATGTTTACGGAAACGGTCATACCAGCTTATTTGCGGATATGATGGATGCTATAGATAGCGATCGCCGGCCCTATGTGGATGCGGTGGCGGGTAGAAATGCCTTGGAAGTGGTTCTGGCTATTTATAAGAGTCAGAAGACGGGCCAACCGGTGAAGCTTCCCTTGGATGATTTTGCCAGCACCGATATGAAGGGAGAGTTTTAGATGTATCTTCTGATCGGAGGAACCAGTTTTATAGCGGCTCATACCGTTGATGAATTCTTAAGCAGGGGAGAGAAGATAGCTGTTACCTGCAGGAACGAAAGCTTTAATAAGCATTATTCCGATTTGGGAGTTCCCGTATATAACCTGGACCTGAGGGATAAGGAGGCTTTTGATAAGCTGCCGGGAGACTTTGATGGGATAATCCTTCTGGGAGGACTGCTTCCTGCCAATGCCACAGCGGATCTGGTTCATGAAGAAAACGCAGCGGACTATTTTGCTGTAAATACCATCGGCACAATCAATGTGCTTGAATTCGCAAGAAGGAATGGCATCAATAGAGTGATTTCCACCTGCTCCTATGCGGATGTTGCGGGAGCCTGGAAAAAGGATTATGCCATAAAAGAGGACGAGCCGAGGAATTACGGCTATTCTGGTGACCATGCGGTATATGTTTTCTCCAAGAATGCAGCCTGCGATACCATGGAATACTATAATAGGCAATACGGTATGAAGAATGCTTGGTTCCGCCTGCCGCCGGTTTACGGAGTAGGACCTCACGGCAGCCTTAAGGTAAACGGAAAGACCATCAAATCCGGCCTGCAGATATTCATGGAAAAGGCTGCAAGGGGAGAGGATATTTCTGTCTTCGGAGATCCTCAGCTTAGCAGAGATGTGGTCTATGTTAAGGACGTGGCCAAGGCCTTTTATCAGGCAATGAAAAGCGATAAGACCTATGGCCTTTACAATATGACCTCGGGAAGAGGGATAACATTGGAAGATCAGGCAAAGATTATTGCCAAGGTTTTTGCCAGAGAAGAGAATGGGGTTTCCAAGGTTGTATATGAACCGGGAAATGGGAATAACACACCATCCTTCTTATTCTCCATAGAGAAGGCAGCCAATGATTTTGGCTATGAGCCTGAGTATGGGGATTTTGAAAAGATGATGGAAGACTATAAGAAGGACTATTACGATGGAAAGTTCAAGGAGCTTTTCCACTATGAAGATTTGATTTAGGTGATCCATTGAAGAACGTGCTTGTGGTAGGAAATGCCGAATCCGTTTGGACCAGGGAATATGTTAAGCATATTCATTGTTTTTTGGGAAACAAAGTCTTATTGACGGATTTCTACGGCTTAAAAGAAAAGGACCAAAAATTCTATGCCGACCTTGGAGTTGGCATTGTTGATGTGCACGGAGATAATGGAATTGTAAGAATGCTGAAGTGCTTCCGAAAGATGGGAAGGGTTTCTCCGGGAAAGGGAGAGAAGATAGATATTCTGGACATCCAGAGCCCACCTCATTCAATTCAAGCAAAGATATTGGAAAAGGCCGCAAAGAAATACGGAGGAAAAACCGTAGTAACATTCTGGGGATCCGACATTCTCACCATCAATCAAGCTGATGCGGACAGAATGAAGGGCCTGATGGATTGCAGCGATTATATAAATATCGGCACCAATCATATGCAGGAAAAGCTTCAATCCTTCTACGGAAATCAATACGACGATAAATGCGTGTTTATAGGATTTGGTAGTCCTGCCTTTGAATCCATAAAAAATGTTACTATGTCCGCCAAGGAGTGCAAGGAGTATTTCGGCCTCGAGGGAGATTTAATCACCGTTGAAATTGGCTATAACGGAAGGCGGGAGCAACAGCATATCCCGGTAATAGAGAGCCTAAGTGAATTGGATGAAGAAACCAAGGGAAGGCTCCAACTTGTAATCCATCTGGGATATGGCGGTGATGCTTCCTATGGTGCTGAAATAGAGGAGGCCCTTAAGAAGAGCGGAATCAAATACAGAGTGTTGACCAATTCCTATGATTTGGATGATATAGCAATATTAAGGCGGGGAACCGATATTATGCTTCATGCCCAGCTGTCTGACGGTCTGTCAGGCTCCATAAGAGAAGCGGTATACGCCGGCTCTGTTTTGGTAAATCCATCCTGGCTGGAATATACCAGATTTGACGAAGAAGGGGTGGAGTATATTAAATACGATGGGTTCGAAGAACTGCCGGGCATCATAAGAGGTATTGTAAGGGATGAAATATCCGTGGATAGAGAAAAAAATAAGAAACTCCTTTATGAAGGCTATTCATGGGAATTCGTAAGAAATAAGTGGATGGACGTATTCGATGAATAGTATTTTGAAAAAACTTGGTGCATTTTCAATAGGTCCAATCCTTGGAGCCGCCATTAGCTTTATTACGGTTCCTCTTATTACTCATTTTATATCAACGGATGAGTATGGACGGGCCGGCATGTTTGCTCTTGCCCAGAGCACCATAACCACGGTGCTCTATTTAGGTATGGACCAAGCCTTTGTCAGAGAGTTTAACGTATATAAGAAGGATCTTAAAAAGGTCTTGTCAAATGCCATGATAATCCCCATAAGCCTTTCGATTATTGTTGGAATAGGGATTATTATTTTTGAAAAACCCATAAGCATAATCCTCTTCGACGAGGATCAGAAGCTGGCAGTCTTTGCTCTGGCTTTGCTTATTCCATTTATGGTCTTGGAGAATTTTGCTCTTCTTACCATAAGAATGGAGGAAAAGGGGGGACAATACTCCTTCTATACGGTGCTTCTCAAAATTATCATTCTGGCATTCACACTTTTGCTTTTCCTTAGCTACGAAAAGAGCTTCAGGAGCGTTGTCTATGCCGCTGCCCTTGGAGAAATAGTAACGGGAACTTTGCTTTACTTCACGGTTCTAAGGAAGAATTGGAAGCTGACATATGAATTGGACGGAGCCTTAATCAAGCAGATGCTTAAATTCGGTCTTCCCTTGGTTCCTGCCTTTGCCATAGGCTGGGTGCTTTCTTCCATGGACAAGGTGATGCTTAGAACCCTCTGTACCTACGACGAATTGGGACTCTATACCGCCGCCTTTAAGATAGTATCCGTTCTTGGGGTTTTACAATCCTGCTTTACTCTCTTCTGGACCCCAACAGCCTATCGCTGGTATGAGGAGAAGAAGGATGAGCATAGATTCGAAGTGATAGGAAAATTGGTTGCCACGGTAATGACCTTGGTTTGCCTTATGATTCTGCTTATGAAGAATATTGTTGGATTCGTCTTGGGATCCAATTTTACCGCTGCCATAGGTATATTCCCATTCCTCCTTCTATATCCTATTCTTTATACGGTTTCCGAAACCACGGCGGTTGGAATAGGCTTTAAGAAGAAGACGGGATATACGATTATTACTTCTGCTATTTCCGGAGTGACAAATATAATATTAAACAGTCTGCTTATA
>CAJOQI010000168.1 GCA_905236895.1 uncultured Peptostreptococcaceae bacterium
AGGTAGTGGAGCTTCCCTTCTACAAGAGATAAGGAGGAAAAAATGGCGAATACACCAGAAGGACTTAAGTACACAAAATCTCACGAATGGATTGTTGAAGAGGATGGAATTCTCTTGGTTGGACTTACTGACTTTGCTCAGGAAGCTCTTGGAGAGCTGGTATTCGTAAACCTTCCCGAGGAAGGGGACGAGGTTATAAGCGGCGAAAGCTTTGCTGACGTTGAATCCGTAAAAGCAGTATCCGACGTATTCAGCCCTGCCACCGGCGTTGTTGTTGAAATTAACGAAGAACTGCTGGACGATCCGGGACTCATCAACAGAGAGCCCTATGATGCATGGCTCATCAAGATCGGTGAGGTTACCGATCAGGAAGAACTTTTGAACGCAGAAGAATACGAAAAGGTTTGCGCTGAGGAGGAATAATAATGGGTAGCTATATCCCTTCCACCTACGAAGAAAGACTGGCCATGCTTAAGGAAATGGGTCTTTCATCGGAGGAGGATCTTTTTGCGGCTCTGCCGGAATCCATCCGCATAAAGGGACTGGATTTGCCTGAGGGCTTAAGCGAGGTGGAGGTAGGTAGACGCATCAAAGCCATGGCGGAGAAGAACAAAGTCTTTAAGACCATCTTCCGCGGCACCGGCGCATACAACCACTATATCCCCACCATAGTTAAAACCGTTACAAGCAAAGAAGAATTCCTGACCGCATATACTCCCTATCAGGCGGAGATAAGCCAGGGAGTTCTTCAATCCATCTTTGAATATCAGACCCAGATCTGCGAACTCACCGGCATGGATGTATCCAACGCCTCCGTTTACGACGGGGCCGTTGCCGCCGCTGAAGCGGTATTCATGTGCCAGGAGAGAAAGCGCAAGGGCGTGGTTGTTGCGGGGACCGTTAATCCCCAGGTTCTCAAGGTAATTGAGACCTATTGCGAAAGCAGGGATGTGGAGGTTACCTTGGTTGAGGCCGAGGACTATGCAGTTAATCCGGAGAAGCTGGCTGCGGCATTGAAGGATGACACTGCGGCTGTATATATCGAGAGCCCCAACTACTACGGCGTTCTTGAAGATATGGAGGCTTTGATTGAAAAGGCTCACGGCATTGGTGCCAAGGTGATTATGGGAGTTAATCCTATTTCCCTTGGTTTGTTAAAGACCCCGGGTGAATTCGGCGCAGATATTGCGGTAGGAGAGGGACAGCCTCTTGGACTTTCCATTGCCTTCGGAGGACCTTACCTTGGTTTCATGGCCTGCAAGCAGGAGATGATGCGTAAGCTGCCGGGAAGAATCGTAGGAGAGACGGAAGATCACGACGGAAGACGTGCCTTCGTTCTCACCCTTCAGGCAAGGGAGCAGCATATCAGAAGAGAAAAGGCTTCTTCCAATATCTGTTCCAACGAGGCCCTTTGTGCCATGACCGCCTCTGTCTATATGGCAGCCATGGGACCCCAGGGACTTAAAGAGGTTGCTATGGCCTCCGCATCCAATGCCCACTATCTTGCGGAGAAGCTGGGTGAACTGGGACTTAAGGTGAAGAGCGATAAGCCCTTCTTCCACGAATTCTTGACTGATCTTCCCATTGATGGCAAGAAACTGGAAGACCATCTGGCATCAAAGGGAATGCTCTCCGGACTTCCTTTGGAAGGCGGCATGCTTTGGTGCTGCACCGAGCTTACGGGCAGGGAAGAAATAGATGAGCTTATTGAAGCCATAAAGGAGGTGCTGTAATGAAACTTCTTTTTGAAAGAAGCGTTCCGGGACGCAGACAGAATATAATGCCCTCCTTAAAGGTAGAGGAATATAAATTTGATAAGAGCCTCTTAAGGGAGGCCGCACCGAAACTTCCGGAGATTTCCGAGGTTGATCTTGGAAGACATTATACCGAACTGGCAAAGCAGACCCACGGAGTAAATGACGGTTTCTATCCTCTGGGATCCTGCACCATGAAGTATAATCCCAGAATAAACGAAGAGATGGCCGGCTTAAATGGATTTACCGCCGTTCATCCACTTCAGGGTGAAGAGTATTCACAAGGTTCCATGGAAGTAATCTGGAATGCTGCGGAGCTTCTTAAGGAAATAACCGGAATGGACGAGGTTACAATGCAGCCTGCTGCCGGTGCCCACGGTGAGTATACGGGACTTCTTTTAATCAGAGCCTATCATAAGGCCAAGGGAAATACAGAAAAGACCAAGATTATAATTCCCGACTCCGCTCACGGAACCAATCCGGCTTCCGCTGTTATGGCAGGGTTCACTGTGGTTTCCGTTCCATCCAATGAAGACGGAAGCGTAAATATGGAAGCTTTGAAAGAAGCCATCGGTGCCGATACTGCGGGCCTTATGCTGACCAATCCCAATACTTTGGGGCTGTTGGATCCAAATATTTTGGAGATAACATCTCTCATTCATGAGGCGGGGGGACTTTGCTACTACGATGGAGCAAATCTAAATGCCGTAATGGGTCACGCCCGTCCTGGAGACATGGGATTTGACTGCGTTCACGTGAACCTTCATAAAACCTTCTCAACACCCCACGGCGGTGGCGGCCCCGGAAGCGGTCCCGTTGGATGTAAGGAAGAACTGAAGAAGTTTATGCCTGCACCTTTGGTTAAGAAGGAAGGGGATCTATTCACCTTCTTTGATCCTGAGGAAACGGTGGGAAGAGTTAGAACCTTTAACGGAAACTTCCTGGTTGCCGTAAGGGCTCTCACATATATTCTGACTCTTGGTGCTGAAGGCATTAGAGAAGCCTCCACAGGAGCGGTTCTCAATGCCAACTATATGATGCACAAACTCCAGGGCAAATACGATATGGCTGTTCCCGGCAGATGCATGCACGAATTCGTAATGAATCTTGAGGAACTGAAGAAGGAGACGGGAGTTTCCGCCATGGATGTGGCCAAGAGACTTCTGGACTTCGGAGTTCATCCCCCAACAATGTATTTCCCCTTGATCGTTCACGAAGCTCTCATGGTGGAGCCTAGCGAAACGGAGAGCAGGGAAACTCTGGATATGGGAGTTGAGATTCTCCTTCAGATTCTTGAAGAAGCAAAGACCAATCCGGGGCAGGTTCAGCAGGCGCCTCATAACTGCGCCATCGGAAGGCCCGACGAGGTTAAGGCTGCAAGAGAACCAAAGGTAAGATACCAATTCTAATTGATAAACCAGGGGAAGGCTGCAGGGGAAAGCCGCTGCAGCCTTCTTATGTAGTTATAACAAAATCTCGGAGGAAGAGAATGAAATATGACGTTGCTGTAATCGGCGGTGGCCCCGGTGGCTATACCGCTGCGGAGAAGGCCGCCAAGAAGGGCCTTTCCGTAATACTCTTTGAAAAGGATCTCCTGGGAGGAACTTGCCTCAATCGCGGATGCATACCTACCAAGGCCTTGCTTCACGAAGCAGAGGATGCGGATTGTTGCGATCCGGGCGGTCCTTCTTGGAGACAACTCCATCAAAGGAAGAACGAAGTTATCGAAACCTTGAGAAAGGGAATCGAAGGCTTGATGAAATCCTGCAAGGTGGAGGTGATCCAGGGCGAAGCCAAGGTGATGGGAAAGACCGGTGATTCTTGTGCCATAAGCTGTAATGGCGAAACATATGAAGCCGGCAACCTGATAATCGCAGTGGGCGCCGCTCCTTCTCTTCCGCCTATCCCGGGAAAGGATTTGGAAGGAGTATTTACCAGCGATGATTTGCTGGAGAATGAAGGCAAGAATCTTAAGTCCCTTGTCATAATCGGCGGCGGTGTAATCGGAATTGAGGTTGCCAGCTTCTATGCTGCCCTTGGAGCAAAGGTTTCGATTCTTGAAATAGCCGATCATATTCTTCCTCCCATGCCAAAGGAAATTGCCCAGCGAGCTTCCATGAACCTGAAGAAGAAGGGCGTTGAAGTAAGCGAAAAGATAAGCATAAATGAAATCACGGGAACACCCGGTACCATGAAGGTTAAATATATTGGCAAGAAGGGTGAAGAACTGGAGGTGGAAGGGGAGGCAGTTCTTATGGCCACAGGCAGGAAGCCTGTGTTGGAGGGACTCTTTGATGAGGGATTGATTGAGGTGATTGACCCTGCTGAAACCCAGGGAAAGACCGTAGAAGAAATGGGAGTTGCCATGGTTGGCTCCGGAAAGATCGGTATCCTTCGTGGAGCAATTCTCGGAGACAAAATCGGCAGAACGGGAATCCCCGGCATCTATGTAATCGGAGATGCCAAGGCAGGTAATATCCAGTTGGCTCATGTAGCTTCCGCCCAGGCCATTAATCTGGCGGATTTTTTGGGAGAAGAGGATCCATTAATCGATATGGACTATATTCCTTCTTGCATCTATACCATCCCTGAGATTGCAACGGTTGGTATTTCCGAGGAGGAAGCCAAGGAAAGAGAAATTCCCGTAAGAACGGGAAAGGTAACCACGGGAAGTAATGGTAAGTGCTTAATCGAGGGAACGGAAAGCGGATTTGTTAAGCTGGTAGCAGCCGAAGACGGAACCCTTCTTGGAGCTCAGATGGTTTGCCCAAGAGCGACGGATATGATAGGGGAGCTTACCCTGGCTGTATCAAAGGGAATGAAGGCCAGAGAGTTGGCGACTGTAGTTCATCCCCATCCAACCTTTTCCGAAATGATTATGGCTGCAGCAGAAGAAGTGTAAAGGCAATCCGCGAGGACTAAACTTCTTCACAATACAGCAAATACAGAATGAAATAAAAAAGGACAATCCTGCTGAGATCCTGCTGAGATTGTCCTTTTTAGTATTAATGAGCGCTTTCCTTTGCGGAAGGGAGCTCAATTTCTTCCAGCTTTTTGTAGTATTCTTCGTGTGCCGCTCGATACTCTTTGTTGAAGGCGTCGTCCCTTCCGGAGTGGAGGAAGCGAGCATAGTCGTGAGTTTTGTCCGCCACGTCGGGATTGACTCTGGCAACGGTGGCAAAGCCAACATTGGAGCATATGTCGGAGATACGCTCCACATCGCCGAGAATGTCGATAAAGTCTGTGCCCATGGCCACGCTGCATTCGCCTTTTTTAAGACGATCCAGATGGTTGTTCTTCAATGTGACTACCAGGTCATCCACAACCTCTTCCAGAGGCTCGATGCTATAGGCAGCTTCCACGTCTCTTTTCTTGAATGTCTGCTCCGTATAATCCAGTATTCTTCCAATCAAATCCTCCATTATAGTTATTTCGGCTCTCGCCTGATCGGAGAAATGGAGCCCCTGGCTATAGAGATCTGTGGCGGATTCCGAAATATTAACGGCGTGGTCACTTAAACGCTCGAACTCCGTAACCACCTTATAATACTGGTTCAAAATGGCAATATGATCTTCTGCCGTAAGATGAACGGAGAGTTCTGCCAAGTATTCGCTTAATTTATCCTGCAGTCTGTCGATAGCTGTTTCCTCTTCTTCGATTTCCTGAACAACCTTTTCGTCATAGTGAGGAATCAAAGTGAAGGCCCTCTCTATATTGGCTCTGGATGCATAGAACATTGTTAAGAGCAGGTCGTAACAACTGTTCAAAGCCAAAGCCGGCGTGCTGAAGAAGGTGGGGCTAAGGGCTTCGATTTTATCTCTGTATTTATCTTCGCTGACGGGATCGTCTTTGATAATCTTTCGGCTCAGATTTTCGTAAATCTTAAGGGTGGGGGAGAGTATCAAAGCGCTTCCCAAATTGAATATGGTATTGGTGTCTGCGATGATTCCGGAATTAACGGTCATATTCCAGAAGCTATCGGAAAGGACTCCCATTAGCCTGAGAATAGCCACGGACAGAAGGACCAGCAGGGTTTTACCCAGATTAAAGAGAATGTTTATAAGTCCAACTCTCTTGGCGTCGGCCTTTGCTCCGATGGAGCAGACGATGGCGGTGGTTACGCAATCTCCCAGATATACACCTACGATTACTGCGTAGATGGCATTGAAGGCCAGCTGTCCCGACGCAGAAAAGGCCTGGAGAATACCGATGGTTGCAGATGAACTCTGGAGGATGAAGGACACCACAGAGCCTACCAAATAACCTATGAAAGGATTGCTGCTAAGGTTGTTGAAGAGGCTGTCGAATACGCCCTTTTCCGCTAGGCTGTCAACAGCTCCGGTCATATTTAAAAGACCTGAAAAAAGAATGCCGAAACCAATGGCAATATTGCCGATGGTTTTAGCATTCCTAAACTTAAATCCCATTATTATTACGATTCCTATAATCAGCGCCACCGGGGCAAGGGTGGAGGGTTTAAAAATCTGAAGCCACCCCGTTGAAGAGGAATCGATATCGAGAAGACGGATAATCTGACCTGTTACGGTGGTGCCTACGTTGGCACCGATGATGATGCCGAGGGACTGGCGAAGGGAAATGATTCCCGCAGCCACCAGACCGGATGTAATAACTATTGTGGCGGTGGATGATTGGATAACGGCAGTAACCAAAAAACCAAGAAGGAAGGACTTGAAAGCATTGTTGGTAACATGCTCCATGGCAACCTTCAAAGCTCCGGATGAACTTTCTTTAAGCCCATCCCCCATAAGCCTCATTCCGTAGAGGAACATGGCTAGTCCGCCAAATAGGGTAATTACACTGAATATATCCATTAGCTTTTTCTTCTTGGAGACAGTCCGTCCACCTGTCACCCCATTATATTATACATTAAAAAAGCCCCAAGAGGGACTTTTTTATATGGTGAATATATTGATTTTTCCATTATATATTTATTTATTCTGCCTTTTCTCCGCC
>CAJOQI010000169.1 GCA_905236895.1 uncultured Peptostreptococcaceae bacterium
CACAGGTTCGAGCCCTGTAGCGCCCACCATTTTTTTAAGATGCGGCCTGGTAGTTCAGTTGGTTAGAATGCCAGCCTGTCACGCTGGAGGTCGACGGTTCGAGCCCGTTCCAGGTCGCCAATTATGTGGTGGGTATCGTCAAGTGGTTAAGACCCAGGGTTGTGGCTCCTGTATACGTGGGTTCGAATCCCACTACCCACCCCATAAATAAAGAGTGGGAAATAGGGCGACATAGCCAAGTGGTAAGGCACGAGTCTGCAAAACTCTGATTCCCCGGTTCAAATCCGGGTGTCGCCTCCAATATAATGGGGTATCGCCAAGCGGTAAGGCAACGGATTCTGATTCCGTCATTCGCAGGTTCGAATCCTGCTACCCTAGCCAAATAGAAGTGGGTCCGAAAGGACCCACTTTTTTTGCATTTGGGGCATGCTTTTTTGTGTGAAAATTGCATTTGGGGTACTATTTTAAGATTTATTCTTCATCAAGCGCGCCATCATCAAGCACGCCCTCATCAGCCATAACCTCCAAGAGCAATTTCTCCAAGTCCTCTCGGCAGCCGCCGCAGCGATCACCGATAGGCATTTTCTCGCAAAGGGTCTTAAGATCTTCAATATGGTTTTCCAGAATAAAGTCAATGGTCTGCTTACGTGTTATACCGCGACAAAGGCAGATGATAAACTCAGGACTTTTCCTGTCGATTTCGTAAAACATTTTGGCCTCCAAAACTTTGATTTCACAATAGATATTATACCACTATTTACTGGAAAAACCCTTGACATTGCATAGAAGATGATATAATAATCAGTAGTTAACTATTGACGGGGAGACTATGGATAATTTTTTGGAAACATTAAAAAATGCCAGTGAAAAGGACTTCATCCTGATTGGAAAAGAAGGCGCACTGGAGAAGAAGAAAGAGATTGAAAAAGAAGCTCTGGATACCATTAAGGATATCGAGAGTATGTTTGCGTCTCTGCCATACCATAGTCTTACATCAAAGGGTGCCCACGGCGCTCCCGTAACCCAAGGGACTCTCAAGGGTTATGCATCCGATGAACCGCAGACTGTGGAGGAGGACATTGAAGATCGCCTTGCAAAAATCATCAAAGCCGCCGAAGCGGAAATGGCTCTCCAAGCAGGAGGAAGCCATATGGCGGACTTGGTTGACCGAAAAGAAGAATTGAATGTGGTCGCAGAAGAAGCAGGCGTACAAGGGAGGGAAGTGGAGCCCGAAGAAGTCCTGATAGAAGAAGAGATTGAGCTCGATGCCGAAGCGCGTGCCAGGGAAGAAGCAGAAGCGCGTGCTCAGGCGGAAGCAGAAGCGCGTTCCAGGGAAGAAGCAGAAGCGCGTGCCAGGGAAGAAGCAGAAGCGCGTGCCAGGGAAGAAGCAGAAGCGCGAGCTCAGGCGGAAGAAGAAGCGAAGGCTAAGGCAGAGGCTGAAGCAAGAGCAAGGGAAGAAAAAGAAGCTAAGGCCAAGGCAGAGGCGGAAGCCAAGGCACAAGCAAAAGCCGACGCCAAGGCTGAAAAGGAAAGACTTAAGGCTGAGAAAAAAGCGGAGAAGAAGAAGGCGGAAGAAGAGAGACGGGCCAAGGAATTCGATATCCTCGCAGAAGAGGTACCC
This sequence comes from uncultured Peptostreptococcaceae bacterium, assembly GCA_905236895.1. Classification (GTDB taxonomy): domain Bacteria; phylum Bacillota; class Clostridia; order Peptostreptococcales; family Anaerovoracaceae; genus Eubacterium_B. Next base: position 1,622 of record CAJOQI010000169.1, read on the forward strand.
ACCAAGGGCGCTTTAATAAAAAAAATACTCTTGGGAATCCTAACTATAGCCTTTATATTTGCTGCGGTATGTGCTTTGATACTTACCTTCTTCAAGGACACTCCCATTGGAGAGTCCCTGACAGGTATCATAGATAAGTTTGCTGAAGACGACTTTTCCGGCGGATATACCCCGGGCCAGACGCCAAGCGCCACGGAAGCCACAGCCTCTACGGGAAGCACCACGGACGAAAGCTTTGTTGGTAAGGGAATCTTGACCAAGATAGGAATCGCAGACGGCATTGGTACCGTGGAGGAGGGAACGGACCTTAAGTTCGTCATTGAGAAGGACTACGGCGTGGAGGGAATAACCAAGGCCATATCCTTTGATGACGATATCTGGTATATAAGCGAAGCCACCGAAAGCGTTCACTATACGCCTGAAATCGTGGGATTCGTCATTGACTACTATTCCAAGCTCTATAAGCGAATTAATAAGAACGACGACAGTGTTCTGAAGCTCGTCGCCAAAGAAACCAAGCTCTACGGCGATGTGGAGGCTATCAGAAAGGATGCCATAGTCATCCACAACCTTGAAAAACTAAGGATTGGAGAGATTCGCCGCTATAACAGCGACTTCTATGTGATGGTTGAGATTTCAGAGACGACCAACGACGGAAATCCCCCAACAAAGGTCACAAAAGTCCTTAGGATGACCGCCCTTGACAAAGAAATCAAGATGGTGGAAATCGTGGATGCAGAGTAGGGAAAAGGGCCATCGAAAAAGGCCCCTAAAAGCCACCCTAAAAAACATAAAAAATATCAAGAAAATCCCCGAAGAGAAGGGCTCTTTTCGGGGATTTTTCGTGGGAAAAGGCCCATATAGTACTTTAGTATGATTTTTCCAAAAAACGCAAAAATAGTACTTTCGGTTGATGCACTTTTTTCTTATAAAAATGTAAAATATCGAGTATAAGTTAGAGTACATATAATTAGAATTGATAAATGACAAAAGGCGAACTTAAAAAACTTAATCGTGCGGAGCTTCTGGCCATGCTCATGTCGGTTACGCAGAGGTGTGACGACTTGGAGGAAGAACTGGCAGAAGTAACCCAGCAGCTTAAAGATAGAAGTGTCGACATTGGGAAATCCGGAACCATGGCAGAGGCCATGCTAAGAATCAACGGAGTCATGGAAGCGGTGGACAGAGCGGGAGCTCAGTACCTGGAGAATCTTAAGAAGATGAGCGAAGAAAGCGCAGTTAATGCTAGCATTGATAGCATAGCCCTTTCGGAAGAATCCATCGAAGAGACCAGAGAAAAGTGCAAGGCCATCGAAGAAGAAACAAAGCAGCGTTGTGTAAGCATGGTGGAGAAAGCACAAACGGAATCACAAGCCTACTGGGATGAGGTCTACAGCAGAATCGTAAAATACAGCGAGACCATCGAGTCACTAAAGGACTTCATCAACAGAGTAAGTCCCGAGACAAAATAGGATATGAGATAGAGAATGAAACAAGCTAATGCAACAGAATCCATTGAAAGATTCACGGTTAGTGAACTGCAGGAGGAACTGAAAAGGGAGCAAAGAAGTAGACAATACAGAAGCACCACAAGAAATACAATATACGTAGTGATAGTTGTAGCCGCTGTGGCAATCCTGGTTGCAACCCTGTGGCTCCCGGTTCTGAGAATATACGGAACATCCATGGAGCCAACCCTGGACGAGGGTAACATAGTAATCTCCCTCAAGGGCGCCGATTTCGAAAGCGGAGACATTGTCGCCTTCTACTACGAGAACAAAGTATTGGTGAAGAGATGTATCGCAGGTCCCGGCGAATGGGTGGACATAGATGAAGACGGAAACGTAACCGTAAACGGAGTACCCCTGGATGAACCCTATATAAAGGAAAAGGCCTATGGGGATGTGACAATAAGCTTCCCCTACCAGGTACCCGAAGGAAGATACTTCGTTCTGGGAGATCACAGAGCCACATCAGCCGATTCAAGACTGGCAATCATAGGATGTATCGCAGAAGAACAGATAGTAGGAAAAATCGTATTCAAAATACTACCATTAAGTAAGTTCGGAAGTGTTCAATAATATATAGTAAGAAAGTTATCGATTCAAAGCAGATTGGAGAAAACCAACAATGAGACATGACCAAAAGAAAACCGAAAAGGTAATCAAAAGGAGAAGGTGGAATACACGTTGGCAGAAGGCCATAAGCATTCTGGCAATCATCACCGTATTTACAACCACATATGCCATGGTATTGCCGGCAATCACCGCAAGCACAGAAGTGTTCTGTGACATGGAAGAGCACGAGCATACGGAAGAATGTTATACCCGTAAGCTTGTTTGTGGTTTTGAGGATGAGGAAACAGCACCTGTAGCTGTAGAAGAACCTGCAGCTCCCGAAACAATGGAGGTTGTTACAACCAAAGAAGTTGTTACAACCAAAGAGGTTGTTACAATCAAAACAGAGCAAGTCCTTGTAAGCGAAGGTCATGTGCACACAGAGGACTGCTTCCAAATGGCTGAAGTTTTAATCTGCGAAGAAGAAGAAAGCGAAGCGGTTTACGAAACCGTAGAAACTGTTATAGAAGAAACAGTTATAACTGAAGGTGAAAATGGTGAAGAAGTAGAAGAAGTAATCACTACTACTGAAACAGAGGAAGTCCTTGTTGGTGAAGGACATTCTCATTCAGAGGACTGCTATGAAATACAGGCAGTTCTTGCTTGTGGTTTGGAGGAAAGCGAACCTGTTTATGAAGAACAAGAAGTAGAAGTAGTTGAAGAAGTAGAAGTTGTAGAACTCGTTGAGGAAATTGAAGAAGTAGAAGCACCTGTTGCAGAAGAGGCTGTTGAAGTAGTAGATGATAATCACGAAATCACAGTTGCTCCTGTTCCAACTGAAGTTCACATTCACACCGAAGAATGCTACGAGATGGTTCTCACATGTGAGCTTGAAGAGCATACACACGAAAGCACATGCTACGAAGGAAAGATCATTGCCGGAACCCTTGAGGCAGAGGGCAACGATTACTCCATCAAGGTTGAATACACAGAAGAAGCCGGAATCTCTGAGGGAGCAACCCTTTCAGTAGTAGAAATTAGAGAAAACTCCTCAGCATATCAGGCATATAACGATGCGGCTGCAGAAGAAGTTTACGGCCAGGCTGAGGAACTTCCCTATGCACGTTTCTTCGATATCACTATTCTGAACAAGAAGGGCGAAGAAATCGAACCCAAGGCTCCTGTTTCAGTAACCATAGATCTTAAGGACAACGCTCTAAAAACAGAGGATGTAGAATTCGCTGCAATCCACTTTGTAGAAGAGAAGAAGACAATCGAAACAGAAGTAATGGATATAACCACTGACGAAGTGGTGGCTTTTGATGCTGACAGCTTCTCCGTTTACGGCGTGGTTTACTACTATACCGTTGACTTCTATTACACAGTATCCGAAGAAACGGTTAACGAATACCATATGGCAGGCGGAACAGAGATGATGATGTCCCAGCTCTTTGCGGAACTTGGAATCAACCGCAGCGCAGGAGACATTGCCGGTGTGGAATTCACCAACGACGAGCTGGTTGCCTTCACAAAGAGCGGAAGTGATTATGTTATTAAGTCACTTCAGGCATTCCAGACTGTGGAAACCCTTACCATTACGTTCAATAATGGTGATGTAATTGTAATTGGCGTTGAGGACGAAGTAATAAACAAAACCGGCGACAAAGGTTGGAACTATATAGCATCTGAAGTTGCCAGCGGCAAAGATGTAGATATTACATATAACGAGAACCTTGCAGCCAACTCCACAATCGTTGTTAAAGCCGGTCAGACCGTAAAGCTGACAGCAGGTAACGCCGGCAAAAATGTTCTCTTCAGAAGTTCTAATGCTTCCTTTACCAACGGCGGTTATTTCGTTGTAGAAGAGGGCGGAACCCTGATTCTTGACGGAATGGATATTACCGGTGATGTATATCCTGCTGCCGGAAAAACTGAGGGTACGGATTTAGAGTGGAACTCCGGCAATACGAATTTAGGCAATAACAAGGGCCTGTTCATCACCTCTGCAGGTAATCTTACTATTACAAATACTACTTTGCAGAATATTGATGCTAAGGATCTTATGAATGCGGCACCGGTTATAAGTACCGGAAGACTCACAATGAGCGACTCTAAAATAAGAAAGAATAAGTTCGTAGAAACCTATGGTGCAGGAACAACCTATGGCGCTCTTATAGCCAGCGGAGAGGTTTCCATAACCAATTCTCAAATCAAAGAGAATGTAGCCTGCCTTGGTGCTGTTAAGCTTGACGGCTGCACCGGAATAGATGGTGGCGCAGTAAATATCACAGGATGCGGCATCAATGAAAATACTTCAACTGCAAGCAAGGCTGCCGCTGTTCAGGTAAATAACTGCAGTGATGTGGTGCTTACAAATACAACAATTGATAATAATAAATCTAATAGATGGAACCCTGATGAGTCCCTTTCAAATGAAGCCGGATTTGACACGCTGTACGATGAACTGAAAGTGATGCAATATGAACGCTTACTTACACCACATGCTTATCAAAATCCTTCATCCGACGATGATAAGATTAGTGATGAGACTAGAATTGATAATTACTTCTACGGTAACAGTGATTATTCAGCGAATGGATGGGGTGTTTCTGGTAGCACACGGGATAATGTTTTGAGCGCCGGTGCCATCATAATAAACAATTCCAATATTACAATGAATGGTG
>CAJOQI010000170.1 GCA_905236895.1 uncultured Peptostreptococcaceae bacterium
ATGATGAAGCCCACCACAAGACAAGGTAACGCCGTTCCAAGGAAACAGGTTACCTCTTTGATTTCTCCATATATGAGTCCCACCACTACGGATGGAATGAGAGACGCTCCCAAAACCAATAGGAGAACCCCCAGCATTCTTGTTACTGCGCTTCGGTTAATGGCTTTTGACATTATTTCATCTTTAGGAGTTTCTCAAGCTCCGAAATACCCGAAAGAAGGCTTACTACGATTACCCTGTCGTCTTGCTGAATCTTCGTATCGCCGTCAGGTATTATTACCCTTCCATTTCTATATATGCCTGCAATCAGAAGGCTATGGGGAAGATCCAATTCTTTGAGGGTTCCCTCAAGCATCATCATGCCCTTAGTTGCAATTATTTCAACTATCTCAGCCTGACCCTGAACCAGCATGGAGGATACTACCCTCTTCTTCTCTTGAATGATTCCGAAGATATTTCCCGCGGTTATGTCCAAAGGATTAAGGACCATATCAACTCTCATATCCTCTATCATATTAAGATAGCTTTCTCTGCTGACCTTGGAAATAACGTCTTCTATTCCCTTTTCCTTTACAGCCAGGGCAAGGAGAAGATTTTGCTCGTCATATCCCGTTGCTGTTACGAAGGCATCCATTTCTTCCAGATTTTCTTCTTCCAGCATATCCATATCCGTGCCGTCACCGCAGAGTACCATTACATGAGGTATTCTTGCGGAGAGATACTGACATCTTGTCTTGCTTCTTTCAATAAGTTTTACCGAAGCACCAAAGTCAGCCAACTTCTCCGCCAGATAATAGCCGGTCTTTCCGCCTCCGACTATCATTACCTTCTGAAGCTTGTCGTGCTTCTCTCTTTGATGAACCTTCTTGTGGAGATCCAGAATTGCATCCTTTTCTCCTATGATATAGAGCTGGTCCGAATCTGTAATAACATCACTTCCGTGGGGAATGATAATCTTTCCGCTTCTTGAAATGGCTGCCACCAGCATATCCGGCATGGCTCTCCTAACCTCGGGAAGAGTCAGTCCGATTAAGTCCTTTTTGTTGGCTACGTCCATCTCCATCATGGCTATTCCACCTGTAACAAAGACGCCGCTTTCCAGAGTATATTTCTCCGCCAAATACTTATAGATTTCCATGGTTATGGCATAGTCCGGGTTCACCAAGAAGTCAACCTCCAGACCCTGCCTGATGAACTCGAAATGCTTCATATATTCCGGGTCTCTTACTCTGGCAATTACGTATTTACATCCCAGCTGCTTTGCAAACTGGCTGATAATCAGATTGCTTTCGTCAGAACCTGTGGATACCAAAACATACTCAAACTGCTCTATATTTAATGACCTTAAAACATTAATGTCTCTTGCGTCCTCGTTTATGGTCATTACATCGAATTGCTGAGAAAGTCGATCCAGGAGCACATTATTGGTATCAACCAAGGTAATGTCGTAGTCTCCTCCCATCAAAGCCTCGCAGACCTTGACGCCAAGTTTTCCTACGCCGATAATCGCAATATTCATATACTACGCCTCCACTGAAAACTCATTATATATAGCTCTTATTGCCTTCTCGTAATCATTGTTTGCCACACCGATAATTATATTGACTTCGCTGGAGCCCTGCTCTATAAGTCTAAGGTTAATATCTGCATTCGCAATGGCGGTGAAAAGCCTTGCCGCAACACCGGGCCTCTTGCTCATTCCCCAGCCAACGGTGGCTATCATGGAAACATGCTCATCTGCCTCAATGCTGTCGGGATTGAGACGTTCCTTAAAGGTATCCATCATCTCCTCCAGCCTTCCACCGATATCCTGCCCCGGAATAATTACGGAAACCGTATCTATTCCGCTGGGGATACGTTCAAAGCTACAGCTATAGTCCTCCAATATACCAAGAATCCTTCTTATAAAGCTTCTCTTGGAAGACATATTGGCCTTATACATTGATATTACAGTAAAATCCTTCTTTCCCGCAATACCGGTTACAATTGTTTCAGGATCTCTATCCCCCACCTCTGCGGTAATCATGGTTCCCGGGTCTTCCGGAGCGTTTGTATTCCTGATATTAATCGGAATTCCGGCCATTCTGGCAGGATAGATTGCATCCTCATGAAGAACGGAGGCTCCCATATATGAAAGCTCTCTAAGCTCCATATAGGTAATATGATTTATGGGTTTGGGATTATCAACTATCCTTGGATCCGCCATAAGGAAGCCGGATACGTCCGTCCAGTTCTCATAAACATCTGCTTTTACAGCTCTTGCAACAACGGAGCCCGTAATATCGGAACCACCACGGCTAAAGGTTTTTATGGTGCCGTCCAAATAGCTTCCGTAGAAACCGGGGATTACAGCCTTATCGTGTTTCTTAAGCTCGTCGTCCAAGGCTTTGTTGGTCTCCTCAACCAACATTTTTCCCTTTTCATCAAAGAGAATGAGCCCCTCAGCGTCAACGAATTCAAAGCCAAGATAATCCGCAACCAGCATGGCAGTTAAAAATTCGCCTCTACTGGCTATATAGTCCTTGGAGCATCCCTTCTCCATTTCTCCGCGAATAACATCCATCTCCTTCTTTACATCAACCTTGCTTCCAAGGTTCGCGGCTATTGCAAGGAATCTATCCTCAACAACCTGAAGGAGCTGATCGTAAGGCAGGTTCTGCTCTTTGCTGGCATAAGTAAGATAGAGAACGTCAGTAATCTTATTGTCGTTCTGAAATCTCTTTCCCGGAGCGGAAACCACCACGTATTTCCTTCTCTCGTCTTTTGCAATTATTCCCTTGATCTTCTCCAGCTGAATTCTGTCCGCAACCGAAGATCCGCCAAACTTTGTTACGATTGAGCTCATAGTCTTTCTCCTAAAATAATAATGTAATATTATAACTCATTTGGCCCTTCTATGCCATATACTTTTTCACTTTAACGTGTTCAATCGCTTTTTCTCTCATTTTCCGTCGAAAACCCTGTCCCCTGCAAATCGAACTTAAAAGGCCCGGAATTATTCCGAGCCTTTTTTCTATAATTCACTCTTCAGTTCTTCAACCTTGTCCAATCTCTCCCAAGGAAGATCGATATCAGTTCTTCCAAAATGTCCATAAGCTGCCGTCTGCCTATAGATAGGCCTTCTCAAGTCAAGATCGCGGATTATTGCCGCAGGACGGAAATCAAAGTGCTTTTCAACGATTTCTGCAATTTTCTCGTCCTCAAGCTTGCCTGTCCCAAAGGTATCAACCATGATGGATACGGGCTTTGCTACGCCTATTGCATAGGCCAACTGAATTTCGCATTTATCCGCAAGGCCTGCTGCAACGATATTCTTTGCCGCATAGCGGGCTGCATAGCTGGCGGAGCGATCCACCTTTGTTGGGTCCTTACCGGAGAAGGCACCGCCACCGTGGCGAGCATAGCCACCATAGGTATCAACGATAATCTTACGGCCTGTCAATCCGGAATCGCCGTGAGGTCCACCAATAACAAAGCGTCCCGTGGGATTCACATAAAATTTTGTTTCATCATCCAGCAGTTCCGCGGGAATTACAGCCTTAATAACCTTATCGATAATGTCTTCTTTAATCTGCTCTTGGCTTACCTCGGGATTGTGCTGAGCGGATACTACAACGGTGTCCACCCTCTTAGCCTTATCGCCGTCGTATTCCACAGTAACCTGGGACTTGCCGTCAGGTCTTAAATAATCCAAAGTTCCATTCTTTCTAACCTCTGCCAGCTTACGGGTAAGCTTGTGGGCCAGAGAAATGGGCATGGGCATAAGCTCCGGGGTTTCGTTGCAGGCGAAGCCAAACATCATTCCCTGGTCGCCCGCTCCCGTATGCTCAATCAGGTCATCCTGACCTTCCTGGATTTCTCCGTCCTTATATTCAAGGGCATTGTCAACGCCCATGGCAATATCTTCCGACTGCTCGTCAATGGCGGAAAGAACTGCGCAATTGCTTCCGTCATAGCCGTATTTTCCTCTGTCATAGCCTATATCGTTTATCACCCCGCGAACAATTCCCGGAATATCAATATAGCAAGTAGTGCTTATCTCACCCATTACCATGGCATAGCCTGTAGTTGCAGTGGTTTCACAAGCCACTCTTCCCAAGGGATCCTGCTCAAGGATCGCATCAAGGATTGCATCGGAAATCTGATCGCAGACTTTGTCAGGATGCCCTTCTGTTACCGACTCTGATGTAAATAGTTTCTTCATTATTCCTCCAATCTTTTCCGCACATTGGGGACGGCGCCCCGGTGCACTCCTACCCTTATAAGAAAATCCCCTTTTCCGACAAGAAAAGGGGCTGACTTTCATCATCACTCCTCATCTTTCAGAATTACTTCTGTAGGACGTAGCACCTTATGACGGTTTTTTCTCCATCATAGGTTGCCGGGCTTCAAAGGGCCTATTCCCTCAGCCACTCTTGATAAGGGTTTTTTACGATTATACTATACATGTACCCATTGTCAACGAGTACAAACTTAATACGTTCAATTACAGGAATGAATACGCTTCTTCCGAAGGGATTGTAGAAATAGAAGACATCAAAGTCCTTGTAATCTTCAAAGGTGGTGGCATTGGCCTCAATTATCTCCGCATCCAGCTTAAGTTTCTCCATATTGCTTCTGCCTATTTCCGCAAGAGTATGATCAAGCTCTATCCCTGCAACACACTTAAAACCAAGAGCGGAAGCCACCTTAAGGCACATACCCTTTCCGCAACCTACATCAACAAAGGATGAATTGGCTCTGTCGCAAGGAATAGCCTTAAAGAAAAAAGCCGAGGCTTTTAGCCTCGGCTTTTCTATGGGTCTAACCCATTTTCAGTAATTGTTTTGGATTTGTTCCCTTTGATTAACGACCGAACTGGCAGTCATTGTTTCCGGAAACTGTGGTCCACATCTCAAGCATATTGATAGGATCGTTGAAGTCAGCAATCCAACCTTCACGAGCGAAGTCGAAGTTACCGGCTTTACGCTCTTCAAGGAATACATTCCACTCCTGTTGCTGAATTGTAAGTTCAATTCCCAGAGTAGCAAGGTCCTGCTGGATGGACTCAGCAATTGCAATATGTCCGGATGTCGGGTTGGTGATGTACTCAAGTTGGATAGGTGTATCAGCAGAGAGCTTTCCGTCCTCGCCGAACTGATATC
>CAJOQI010000171.1 GCA_905236895.1 uncultured Peptostreptococcaceae bacterium
AGCTTATAGCCTTCTTCCTTTCAACCTTAAGCCTGGCGGTTACATCCAGCAAATTCCCCACAGGTGTGGTAAAGCAGACTGCGGCGGTAGTACTTGGAGTTGCACTTTTTGTCTTCATGTGCGCATTTCTCAGGAATCTTGACAGGAGCAAAGCCATAAGAAAGGTTCTCATTGTCCTTTCGGTCCTTGCCTTGATTTTCAACTTAGTAATGGGAACAACCAAATACGGTGCCACCAACTGGGTAACCATTGGAGGCCTTTCAATTCAGCCGTCCGAAATAGTAAAGCTGGCCTTTATCTGGGTGGGAGCAGCCTCCCTTGACGAGCTTTTGGAGAAGAGAAACTCCATCATATTCATGATCTTTGCAGGCTTTTGTTTCGTATGTCTGGCCCTGATGGGGGACTTCGGAACGGCCCTGATATTCTTCGTATCATTCCTTGTAATATCTTTCCTCAGAAGCGGCGACATAACCAAATTGATTTTGGTAGTGGGCGTAGCCTTTGTTGGAGGACTGATGGTATTAAGGTTTAAGTCATATATCGCAGAGAGATTCTCCGCCTGGGGCCATGTTTGGGAGCATGCCGACGGCCTGGGATATCAACAGACCAGAACCATGGCCGCATCCGCCAGCGGAGGCCTGGTGGGCCTTGGAGCCGGGGGAGGTTGGCTTAAAAACGTTGCGGCTTCGGAGACGGACCTGGTTTTCGGCTTTGTTGCGGAGGAATGGGGCCTCATAATCGCCCTCCTGGCGGTGCTTTCAATAGTGACCCTTTCAATCTTTGCGGTAAGGTCAATATGGAGCGGCAGATCCACCTTCTATACAATCGCGGCCTGCTCGGCCATGTCTCTCTTTATCTTCCAGACCATGCTTAATGTATTCGGTGCGGTGGATCTATTCCCCCTGACCGGTGTTACATTCCCATTCCTCTCCAGCGGAGGAACCAGCATGGTGTCTTCCTGGGGAATGCTGGCCTTCCTTAAGGCGGCGGACACAAGAATGAGCGCAAGCCTGGCAGTATCCAATAAGAACAAAGGCATCCATACCAAGAGAGAAATCGATATGGAGCTTCTAAAGGCTGAAGAGGAGAGAGAAGAGAGGGAGATTGAAGCGGAGAGAAAAGCTGAGGCAGAGAGAAGGTATAGGGAAGAGAAGCGTAGGAGAATGAGGGAAGGCAAAGAAGAGGTTTGGTATTTTGATGTGGCAGACCTTCCCGACGTGGATGAGGAGGTGGATGATTAATGCGTAAACTTGAAAGACGTTCCGTAATCTGTCTCATTTTGGCGGCCTTCCTCATAATAGGAACGGGATTATTCACCTATAGATTCGCAGTTAAAGGCGCTGAGTGGGCAACCTTCTACGGAAACGGAAATGTCTATGATTCAGGCCTTCTTAAGAGCGGAAAAATAGTGGATAGAAATGGAGTCTTCCTTGCTGAAAGCGGAGATGGCACCATAACCTATAGCGATGACTGGGAAACCAGAATCGCAACGGTTCACGCCGTTGGTGATGTGGGTGGTAATATTTCCACGGGAGCCCTCGCTGCCTTTAAGGCCAAGATGATAGGGTATAATCCGGTGACGGGAACCTATAAGCTTAAGGGAAAGAATAGCGATTTAAGCTTAACCATAGATAGTGATGCTTGCAGGGTTGCCTATGAATGGCTGTCGGAATATAAGTCCGGCGCTGTGGGAGTTTATAATTATAAAACCGGAGATATTCTCTGTATGGTAAGTACCCCGGGCTTTGATCCCGCCAATCCTCCCGAAACCTCGGAGGAGGATGAATCGGGAGTCTATATCAATAGATTTATGTCATCAACCATGGTTCCCGGATCCGTTTTTAAACTGGTAACATCAGCCGCCGTAATCGACAAGGTGCCCGCTTATATGAATTTTGAATATAGCTGCAGCGGAACCAGAATAGTTGACGGTGAAGAGATCAACTGCATGCATGTCCACGGTGATGTGGACTTCTACGGGGCTTTGTCCGGCTCCTGTAACTGCGCATATTCCGTTTTAAGTGAAATGGTGGGAATAGAGGTCCTTGAGGAGTATACCAAGAAGGCAGGCTTAACAAAGGTATATGATATCGACGGCATTAACAATGTGCCAGGAACCTTCGAATTCCCAAGGGATTCCCAATTGGATGCGGACTGGGTCGGCATAGGGCAATTCAGGGACCAGGTTAACCCATGCTCCATGATGATATTCATGGGAGCAATCGCAAATGATGGCAAGGCTGCAATCCCTCACCTGGCTAAGTCGATAAATATCAAAAGAGAGGAGACCGGCAGGCTTCTGGATATTGAGACTACCCAGGTTTTAAGGGAAATGATGAAGTGGAATGTGAAGGACGAATACGGTGAAGGCAATTTCCCCGGTCTGGACATTTACGCCAAGACGGGAACGGCGGAAATAGAAGGACAGGAGCCTACAGGCTGG
>CAJOQI010000172.1 GCA_905236895.1 uncultured Peptostreptococcaceae bacterium
CTTCATGGAAAGATTCGACGAAAAGAGTATTCGGAACACAATCCTGGAATTGGTTGTGGAAAGGCTATCCGCATATTACAAGGGACTGGATCCCATGAGGGATATTCAGGTTTTGACTCCAGTAAAAAAGGGTCCACTTGGAACGGGAGAACTTAATCTGCTTTTGCAGGAAGCCCTCAATCCTCCATCAAAGGATAAGGAAGAGAGAAAGATTGGAGACCGTGTCTTCCGCGAAGGAGACAGGGTCATGCAGATAAGGAATAATTACCAGATAGCCTGGAAAAAGAAAAGCGACTTGAGCGAGGGTCAAGGAGTATTTAACGGTGATCTGGGAACCATTCAAACCATAGATAGGGAGATGGAGAGAATCTCCGTAATTTTTGATGAAGAAAGGGCGGTGTCCTATGATTTCAGGCAGTTGGATGAATTGGAACACGCCTATGCGGTTACGGTTCACAAAAGCCAGGGAAGCGAATTCCCTGTGGTTGTAATGCCCATCAGCTGGTTTCCCCCTATGCTTGCAACCAGAAACCTTCTCTATACCGCAGTAACCAGGGGAAAGGATTTGGTTGTGCTCTGCGGAAGCCAGAGAAGGATGGAAGCCATGGTGGACAATAACAGAATCAAAGCCAGATATTCCGGCCTGAGAGCAAGATTAAACAGATTGATATAGAATATGATTGATATAAAGGAATTGGTTTTCCCCAGCAGGCTTTACTGCGCTTGCTGCGGCAATATTATCGACAAAAGCAGAACCTATGGGCTCTGCGATTTTTGTCTTGAAAACTTTAGATGGAATCTTAAAAGGCTGGAAACCAGGGAAGGGGTTAGATATATTTTCTGCGTGGAATATGGTTTGCTTGAGAGAGGCCTTATCTTTAGACTTAAATACAGCGGAGATAAATTTATAGCAAAGACCATAGCCCAAATTATGAATGACAAGCTGGAAAGCTTGAAAACCCAAGGGCTTTGGGATTATCCGCCTGAGGAGACTCTGCTAATTCCAGTGCCTCTTCACAGAAAGAAAGAGGAAAAGAGGGGTTTTAATCAGGCGGCTTTGATAGGGAAACATTTGGCATCCATGATGGGAGTGGAATTCCTGGCCCGTGGCCTCATACGAACAAAGGAAACGGAAGCCATGCGAGGGCTAAATGCCCAGGAGAGAAGAGCCAATATAAGGGGAACCATTTCCGTTAACCGGAAGTGGAGGGAAGATATTGAAGGGAAGAGGGTTATTCTTTTGGATGACTTTTATACCACGGGAAGCACCGCGTCAGCGTGCATAGATGCTTTGATGGAGGGGAATCCAAGGGAAATAACATTTCTGGCATACGCAAGGCGTACCCCTTTCGAGGCGATATATGGGGAAGAAGAATTACCTATGGAAAAACAATCCTTTGATGATATAATATGATTCCAATTAGTCACATTGGGGCTGCTCCGTGTCTGTGGTTGAAAATCCATGCCAGCTATGGGCGAAAGGATCCACGTAAACCGCTGAGCAGAAGGCCGCGGCGATCATGGCATAGTTTAGAAGTAAGTCCTCGGAAAAATTCCGGTAAAGGCAGATGTGGGGGCAAAGACCAGGTCAGGCGGAGTGGCCCCAATGTGACTATTAAATATACCCGGATTGTGGTATACTTTAAGTAAGAAGTTACACGGGGGAAACCTCGGGGCCATAAGATGATAGGGGGAGACCTATGAGAATTACAATATCAGGAAAGAATTTCAACACTTACAAACATCTGGAAGAGACTATCGAAAAGAAGTTTGAAAAGCTTGGAAAGTACTTCTCCGACGACATCGATGTAAACCTTGTTCTCTCACAGGAGAGAAACAAGGACAAAATCGAAGTTAATATTAATGCAAAGGGGGCACAGTTCAGAACAGAGCAGGTAGCTGACGACGTTTATGAAGGAATCGACAAAGCCATCGATAAGCTTTCTCGTCAGATGTCCAAACTGAAGGGCAAGCTGCAGAAGCGCTATACGGACAATAAGTCCGTAAGATTCGAAGCCATTCCCGCACCGGAACCTCATGAAGAGGAGCTGGGAACGGTTGTTAAGACCAAGCAGATTGACCTTAGACCTATGGATCAGGAAGAAGCAATTCTCCAAATGGAAATGAGCGAGCACGACTTCTATATTTTCAGAGATATGGAGTCGGGAGAAATCAAGGTTATATATAAGAGAAATGACGGAGACTACGGCCTCTTGGAAGAAGCTCTGTAGTAATTCCAAAAAATAATGATAAATGGGTAAACTTCTTTGAAGTTTACCCATTTTTTTAGGCAAAATACCCCATATGCTATTGAACTACGTACATATATTTAGTAAAATGAACGGTAGTATACCATAAGGGGATAAGGGATGAAAGATATTTTTTCCAACATTTTATCAGGCTTTGGGCCTTCATCGGTGCTGGATATTCTGGTGGTAGCATTTTTGATCTATAAAGTGCTGGGGTTCATCAGAGATTCCAGGGCACAACAGCTCGTAAAAGGGCTTGTGTTCCTGATGGTGGCTTTTTTGTTGTCTGATGTATTGCACCTCTATGTTCTTAACTGGATATTGAGAGGTACAATGACGGTAGGTTTGATTGCCGTAATTATTCTATTCCAACCGGAGTTAAGGCGAGGCCTTGAAAGGATGGGCCGCGGAGGAATTTTTGGAAGATCCGGTCAGCTTGACAAGAGCAAGGCCAAGAAAATCACCGACGAATTTGTTGAAGCGGTGGATGCCTTTTCTTCAACCAAGACCGGAGCACTTATCGTAATCGAGAGAGAAGTACCTCTGGGGGATATAGCGGAAACAGGAACCATTTTGAATGCGGAGCTTACTGCGGAAACCCTGGGTAATATTTTCTATAAGGGAGCGCCCCTTCATGACGGAGCAGTCATCATAAGAGATGACCGCATTTATGCTGCGGGCTGCGTGCTTCCTCTTACCACAAGTCTGGAACTGTCAAAGGATCTCGGAACAAGGCATAGAGCTGCAATAGGAATCACCGAGAATTCCGACGCTGTTGTTTTAATCGTCAGCGAAGAAAATGGCGTTATTTCCGTAGCCAGAGGCGGACGCCTTAAGAGATTCCTTGATTCCAAAGAACTTGAGAAGGTTCTCCTTAACCTCTATATCGACGGGGAAACCGACGAGGACTCCATAGGTGGAAAGATAAAGAAAGTATTGGGAGGGATGAAGGATGCTGAATAATAAAAAATTAAACATTATCCTCTCCCTTATCATAGCGGCTATGCTTTGGGTTTATGTTGTAGGAGAGGTACAGCCGGATACAACCAAGCAGCTTAGAGGCGTTCCCATTACCATGACAAGAACCGATGTGCTGGCGGAGAGAGGCTTGGCCATAAGCGCTGTAAGTACGGAGACAATGGACGTGGAGATTTCCGGATCCGTTCTGGCCTTGAGCGAAATCGATGTCTCCGATGTAACTGCCAGCGTGGATGTGGGAACGGGCATCAAAGGCGAAAACGAAATGACCGTAATAGTAAGGGTTCCCAGTGGAATCACCGTTACGGATAAGAGTTTAAGTAAAGTTAATGTGGCCATAGAGAATCTAACCACCAAGACCCTGGATGTTAATGTGGTCTATACGGGAACCTTTGCCAATGGCACCGAAGGAGAAACCGTATTAATCAACAGACCCCAGGTGGATGTATCCGGGGCTGAGTCCTTAATCGCTTTGGTTGATTCCCTTAGAGGCAATATCGACGCGGCAAAGGTTGGAGAAGAAGAGACTGAAGTGGAATGCGAACTTCAGGCCTTAAACAAGGACGGAAATCCGATAGGGGATATATCCCTTTCTCAGGAAACCGTAAGCGTCAAGACTATACTCAATAAAACCGTGACTCTTCCTCTTGAGGTTGAGGTAGTAGATAATTCCGGAGAGGAATATGTTCACGATGTGACCCTGCCTGAAACAGTGACTGTTAAAGGAAGAGCCGATAAACTTAAGGAAGTTGAAACCATAAAAGCCAAGACCCTGGACGTAAGCCAGATTAAAAGCGATGAGACGGTTCCAATTGCCATACAGCTTCCCGATGGAATTGAACTTGTGGGGGAAGAAGAGGAACCAAAGGCGACGGTAGTTGTTACAGCTTTCGGAACAAAGAATTATATCTTTAATTCAGGGGAAATATCTATTTACGGTGAAAAGGCAAACTATACTTATACTGTGGTAGATGGTCAAACCGTAACGATTACTGCTAAAGACAAGCTGGAGAATATTGGCGGACTTCAAAAGAATGGAATCGAAGTTTATATTGATGTTAGCGAACTGGAAAGCAGCGAGGAAGTGCAGCAGGTTACTGTGAAGGCTGATACGGAATCCAAGGAAACCACCTTGACCATATCGCCTGAAACCATAAATGTCATGGTAGGCAGCCAGCCGGAATAATTGAAATAAGTAGAAGGAACTAATGGAAAACTATATCGTTCGTGATATTAATTTGGCCCCTTCCGGGCATAGGAAGATAGAATGGGTTAGAAACAATATGCCTATTCTCAGAGAACTGGAAGAGGAATATAGCAAGAGCAAACCTTTTGAGGGACTGAGGATTTGTCTTTCTGTTCACCTTGAAGCCAAGACGGCATATCTCTGCAAGGTGCTGGCTGCCAGCGGTGCGGATATGTCCATTACCGGAAGCAATTCTCTTTCCACCCAAGATGATGTTGCTGCGGCCTTGGCAGATTCCGGTCTTAAGGTTTACGCATGGCACGGAGCAACGGACGAGGAATATGCAA
>CAJOQI010000173.1 GCA_905236895.1 uncultured Peptostreptococcaceae bacterium
TCGGAACCCCGGCAGAGGGATGCTCCATCATCACCAGCGAAACCATGGGCTTCTCCTTCCAGTACAGCAATGCTCACAGAGCCTATCTCAGCGACTACGGCGCAGCGGGCTTTGATATTAACGGAGAAACATCTTTGATGGGCCTGATGGTATCGGTTGTTGACGCTACGGATCTTCCTCCTGTGGAGCAGGTTATAGAAGAGGCCATGTGGAACGAGAGACAGCATTATCAAAATGCCATAGCCACGGAGCCGGCGGAGAATCGGATTATTACCGACGAACACGTTTTAAGGGGTTATACCTTCTGCTACAATACGTCAGATGCCAGACTGGTGGACGTAACATATTATGTGGAGGAGAAGGAAGGAAGATATATCTATTACAGAACGGAGACCTATAGGGACGACCCGGATTACTGGGCAGCCTCAGATGCCATGGAAATGGCAATGGAAACCATTGAACTGTTTTAAGAAAGCAAGGTGAAGGAGGCGATAGCATGAAAAAAATAATTGCTTTGGTGCTGATTATGGTACTTGCCGCCACATTCTTCTGCGGGTGCGAGAAAAGCTATAAAATTACCAATATTTCCACCGACGAAAACATGATTTATAAATGCCCCAAGAGAGCAAAGGCGGGAGAGGTTGTGGTTATCGACGTGGCCGACGTTTGCGATGCCACGGTTTATGTAAGGATTAACGAGGATCCCAACTACGGCCATTTCTTAAACAATGGGGAATATGAATTCATAATGCCGGCGGAGGATGTGGAAATCAAAGCAGGGGCAGTATCCAATAACGGAGCATAAGTAAGGCTTTTACGAGAATAAGTGAGAAAAAGAAAGAATAGGATAGAAAAAGGAGGCGGCTTAAGGCCGCTTCTTTTTTATACCGATGGTTTATTTATTTGTACCATATTTATGCCATATAATTATTACAAAGACAGAAATAATATATATAATTAGAGGTGAAATCAGAAGGTAGATTAGTAGCACGAGGAGGCACTATGAAATTCTTTCACATAGCGGACTTACATATCGGAAAAAATGTTAACGGATTTTCCATGCTGGAGGATCAGGAATATATTTTCAAGCAGATTCTCCGGAGGATTGATGAAGAAAAACCGGATGCTGTTTTGGTGGCAGGAGATGTTTACGACAAGGGAGTTCCTCCTACCGAAGCCATTCAGCTCTGGGACTATTTTCTTGAAAAAACGGCGGATAAGGGGGTTCGGGTTTTTGCCATCAGCGGAAACCACGACAATGCCATAAGATTTGGTGAGCACGCTGCCTTTACGGAGGCAGGTGGTGTTATCCTTAGCCAGGACTATTCAGGGGCCATAGGTCCATATATTGGAGAGGACGAATTCGGCCCAGTGAACATCTATCTTCTTCCCTTCATTCATCCCAGGAAGGTGAGACAGCATCACCCGGAGGCGGAGATAAACAGTTATACCGAGGCCTGCAAGGTGGCGGTGGATGCCATGGGAATAAACAAAGCCGAGAGAAATGTTTTGATTGCCCATCAGTTTATCACCGGAGGAGCAATTTGCGATTCGGAGGAATCCTCCGTTGGGGGACTTGATAATGTGAGCGGCGAGGTCTTTGATGATTTTGACTACGTAGCTCTTGGACATCTCCACGGCCCTCAACATATAAAAAGGAAGGAACTCCGCTATTCCGGAACTCCCCTTAAATACTCTCTTTCGGAGAAGAACCATAAGAAGTCAATTACCGTGGTTGAGCTGAAGGAGAAGGGAACGGTTAAGATTGATGAAATTCCTTTGGAACCATTGAGGGATATGGTTGAGTATAGAGGAAGCTTTGATGAGATTATGGATAAGAGCTTCTACGAGAAGATTAATACAAAGGACTATATCCATTTTATCCTGACCGACGAGGACGAGATTCCCGATTTGATGGGAAGGCTTAAGACCGTATATCCCAATGCCTTTAAGCCCACCTACGATAATAAGAGAACAAAGGAAATGCGGGAGATAGATAGAGCTGAGGACGTGGAGAAAAAGAATCCCTTGGAGCTTTTGGAGGAACTTTATGAGCTTCAAAACAATCAGCCTATGAACGAGGAACAGAGAAAACTGGTAGCCAAATGTCTGGAAGAAGTGAAGGGGGAAAAGAATGAGACCGACTAAACTTATTATGACGGGGTTCGGACCATATCTGGATAGACAGGAACTCAATATGGATGAACTTGGGACCAAGGGACTCTATGTAATTACGGGGGAAACAGGTGCGGGGAAAACCAGCATCCTGGATGCTATTTGCTTTGCTCTTTACGGGGAGCCCAGCGGAACCAACAGATCGACGGATATGCTGAGATCCAATTACGTGGATCCCAATGTTCCTACGGAGGTTGAGCTTACCTTCCTCCATCGTGGGAAGGAGTATTACGTCAGAAGAAATCTGGCCTATATGAGAAAGTATAAGAGAGGAACCGGGGAAACCCAGGAGCCAAAGTCCGCAACCTTTATTGTCGACGGCAAAGAGGATACGGATCTGAGTTGGGACGGTGTTAGCGCAAAGATTAAGCAGCTCCTTGGAATGGACTATCAGCAGTTCTCCCGCATTATCCTCTTGGCTCAGGGAGAGTTTAACAAGATGCTCTTTGCCGGCAGTATTGAGAGGAAGAAAATCTTTAGAGAACTTTTCGGAACCGAGGAATTGGTGGCCCTTCAGGAGAAACTGAAGAAGGAAAGAGACGGAGCCTTAAATGATTATAAGGATATGGGAAGACAGATTGAGGACCTTATCGATCGAATCGGAGTAGATCCGGAAGACCCTCACTCCGTTGAAGTTGAGGCGGCCAAGGAAGGCAGAATGGTTACTGCCGATGTTTTGGTGCTTCTTGAAAAGATGGTTGATGAGGACGGAGTTACTCTGGAAAACCTTAATGGCAAACTCAATGAGGGCAATAAGAATATTGCAGCTTCCAATCAGATAATCGGAAAGGCCCAGGAACTGGAGGCCTCCAAGGCCAATCTTGAAAATGCGGAGAAGTCATTGAAGGAATGTGAGCCTGCCCTTGAAGAAGCAAAGAAGAATCTGGAGGCAGCAAAGAAAGGCCTGGAAGGAAAGGCTGCCTTGGAGGATGCAGCATCAAAGCTGGAAGTGGAGATTCCCAACTACGATAAATTGGAAGAGCTGGAGCAGGCCATAAAAGCCAAGGAAGAAAATCAAAAAACCTTGGCAGAGGAAATGGAAACCAAGGGGAATAATCTTAAAACCAAGAGCGTGGACTTGGAGACCTTGGAGAAGGAAGCCGAGGACCTGGCAGGTACGGATGCAGCCTTGGTAAAGGCCGGCAACGCAGTTATCAACGCGGAAAAAGAAGAAGAGGAATACAAGGATTTGGAGAAGGCTATTAGGGAAAGGACGAATAGTCTGAAGGCACTTGAAGAGGCTATAAGAGTCTTTAAGGTTCTTGACGCTGATTATCAGGCCAAGAGAGATACTTATAATTCCATGAACGATTCCTTTATCTACGAGCAGGCGGGCCTTATGGCAGAGGACTTAAGGAAGACAGGAAAGCCTTGCCCTGTATGCGGGAATAGGGAATATAAAGAAGAAGACTTGGCAATCTTATCCCCCAATGCACCGACTGAAGAGGCGGTAAAGCAGGCCAAGGCGGATATGGAAAAGGCAGAAAAGAAGAGAGGGGATCAGGTTGAACTTG
The DNA here is from genome assembly GCA_905236895.1 of uncultured Peptostreptococcaceae bacterium. Taxonomy (GTDB): domain Bacteria; phylum Bacillota; class Clostridia; order Peptostreptococcales; family Anaerovoracaceae; genus Eubacterium_B. The sequence goes on from CAJOQI010000173.1 coordinate 3,690, forward strand.
GGACGGGTCTTAGGGGGGCCCATGAGGAGAAGGAAGCTGCCATATCAAAGCTGGGAAAGAAGCTCTTTGGAGTTGAAGGGCTTGATGAAATCATCGCAAGCCTTGGAGCCAAGAAAAAAGAACTTTCGGATAGGCTGTCTCTTTTGAGAAAGGCGGAGGCTGAGGCTAAGAATAAGGATGATATAAGAAAGGAAGTTGAGAAAGCTCTGCCCGATATAAGAAAGGAAGTTGAGGGATTAAAAGAAGAACTGAAAAACAAAGAAATTCTTCTTAAAGGTCTTGATACGGAGATTGGGGAGAAGAAAGAATCCAGAAAAGAAATGGCCAAGGACCTTAAATACGGAAGCAAAAAAGAGGCGGAGCAGGTTCTTCTGGACTATAGAACCAAGGCCAAGTCTCTCCAGGATGCCCATGATGCTGCTATGGATGCAGAAAGGAAGGCTGACCAGGAGGTATCCAACTTAAATAAAGAAATCCAAATCCATAAGGAGAACATAAAGAAGGCCGGAGAAATCGATCTGGAAACGGAAATCAAAAGACTTAAGGACCTTGAGGAAGGTCAAAA
>CAJOQI010000174.1 GCA_905236895.1 uncultured Peptostreptococcaceae bacterium
ACAAACAGCGTGGGCCTTTAGCTCAGTTGGTCAGAGCGTCCGGCTCATAACCGGCAGGTCCCGGGTTCAAGTCCCTGAAGGCCCACCATTTTCTAAAACTATCGGGTAGCCCAAAGGGGCACCATTGGAACCGAAGTGTCTTGCTCAGATAGCTCAGTTGGTAGAGCAGTAGACTGAAAATCTACGTGTCCTTGGTTCAATTCCGAGTCTGAGCACCATTTGAAGGCAGTTCTCCGATGCTTCGCGCCGGAGAACTGTTTTTTTAACAAAGGAGGCCCTATGGCACAGTTATACTACAGATACAGCACCATGAACGCCGGTAAGTCAATCGAGCTTATCAAGGTGGCATATAACTACGAGGAGAGGGGAAAGAATGTCCTTGCTTTAATTCCCGCAGTTGATGACAGATATGGAAGAGGAGTAATAACCTCAAGAATAGGCGTCCAGAGAGAGGCTATCGTGGTAAATGACGATACGGATATTCTGGAACTCTTTATCAGAGAAAACGAAAAGAGAAAAATCGACTGCGTTTTGATAGACGAATGCCAATTCCTGAAGAAAAAACAGGTCCTGGAATTGGTTGAAATAGTTGATAGTTTTGAAGTTCCGGTGCTGGCATATGGTCTGAAGAACGATTTCAGAAACGAAATGTTCGAAGGATCTTACTATATGCTGCTCTACGCTGACAAGATTGAAGAAATCAAGACGATTTGTTGGTGTGGAAGAAAAGCCACCATGGTAGCAAGAGTGGTGGATGGACGAATTATCAGAGAAGGTCGTCAGGTTTTGGTAGGTGGTAACGACCTCTACGTATCCCTTTGTCGTAAGCATTACAATGATGGAAGGATAGGTCCGGACCGGTAAACCGAAACAAAGGAAGGCGCTATATGCTATTATAGCCCTGATATGTACCGCGATTAATGAGCTCATGCTTGATTCCGTCAAGTATGAGCTTTTTTCTATAGGCCCATTTGGGGGAGATAAGAAGCTCTGCCCTTGTGTCGGCGGAGAGCCGGTGCATGACTATGTGGGATGGAATAATTTCAAGCAAATCCGCCACCAGAGATATATATTCCTGGGGGGAAGAAAAGGCCTGATAGTCAGGATTTTCCCGAGCCAATTTGGTTCCTTTAACAAGGTTGAAGAGGTGAAGCTTTAGGCCCCGGGAACCGCTGTTTACAGCGTATTCCACCGTGTCAAACATGTCTTGGCGGCTTTCTCCCGGAAGGCCCAAAATTATGTGGGCAACAAAGGGAATATCCCGAGCCTTTAGACCCTCGGCTGCTTTACGGTAGTCGGACAAATCGTAGCAAAGATTCATGTCTTCCATGGTTTTGGGATTAATGGATTGAAGGCCAAGCTCAGTCCAGAAAAAGGTTTTGTCCTTATATTCGGAAAGAAGGTCCAGCACTTCTTCGGAAAGGCAGTCGGGTCTTGTTGATACCGCCAGGCCTTGGATTCTTGGATCGGAAAGGGCTGCGTCGTATTTTGTCCTAAGCTCCTCCACATCCCCATATGTATTGGAAAAGCTTTGGAAATAGGCGATATAGCCTGCGTTCTTCCATTTTTCCGAGAGCAAATCGATCTGCCTATCTATTGAAGAGGCATTGTCGCCGCTTCCCATTTCCGAACAAAAACTGCATCCTCCAAAGCCCTTTGTTCCATCGCGATTTGGGCAAGTAAAACCACCGTCCAAGGATAGCTTCACCATTTTTTTGCCGAAGACTTCTCTTAGATAGGAATTAAGGGTAAGAATATAGCCAGGCTCTTGATTTTCTAAGGCTTTGGGGGATTTTACATTCATAATAACTTCTTTTATTTATTATACTCTTGTGATATACTTGTAATGTTAATCTTAAAGCCAATTATACACTATTTTAGAGGATTGACGGAGGTTTTAATGGATAAGCACCAGGGAAAACCGAATAGCTCTATGGGCTTTGTGAACCCAGGTCTTAAGGGCCACGATTTCTTTACCAGAACCATGGGCCAAGACAGCAAAGCCAAGGTTTTGCTGCACAGTTGCTGTGGGCCTTGCAGCACCGCTTGCATAGAGAGATTGGCTCCGGATTACGATATTACCGTATTCTACTTCAATCCCTCCATAACGGAGGAAGAGGAATACGAAAAAAGAAAAGCCAATCAGATTCTCTTTATAGATGCATTCAATCGGGAGAAGCTGAGTGATACACCCATAAAGTTTATCGAGGGGAGATACTCTCCGGATGAATATCTGGAACTTATCAAAGGCTTGGAAGGGGAACCTGAAGGAGGGGAGCGCTGCAGGGTCTGCTTCAGACAAAGGCTGAGAGAAACTGCCAAGAAGGCCAAGTCAATGAATATGGATTATTTCACCACAACCCTTACCGTAAGCCCTCACAAGAATTACGATGTGATTGCAGCCATAGCCAAGGAGGCGGCTGAAGAATTCCAAATAGCCTTCCTGGATATGGATTTTAAGAAGAAGGCGGGCTTCCAGAGAAGCATCCAGCTTTCCAAGGAATATGAGCTATATAGGCAGGATTACTGCGGATGCCCATTTTCCAAAAGAGATAAATAAAAGTTAGAAGGAATAGATATGTCAACGCTAATTAAACCGGAGGGATACTCTCCCGTGCTTAGCCCGATGGAAACCCAGAGGGCCATAAAGAAAATAAAGGATTATTTCCAGCAGGAGCTGGCCTATGGACTTAACCTTCGCCGTGTGACTGCGCCACTATTCGTTATCCCTGAGACGGGACTTAACGACAACCTAAGCGGCATTGAAAGAAGAGTGGACTTCACCGTTAAGGATATGGACGAAAGAAGGGTTGAAGTAGTTCAGTCCCTGGCAAAGTGGAAAAGAATGGCTCTTGGTAAATACGGTATCGATCCGGGTTACGGAATCTATACGGATATGAACGCCATAAGAAGAGACGAGGACCTGGACAATATCCACTCCATCTATGTAGATCAATGGGATTGGGAAAAAGTAATAACCAAGGAGCAGCGAACCCGGGAATATCTTCACGAAACAGTGAACACCATATATAACTCCGTTAAGAACCTTGGAGATTATGTAAACAGACTTTATAGAGATATAAGGTCCGATATACCAAACGAGATTTTCTTTATCACATCCCAGGAGTTGGAGGATATGTATCCTGACAAGACTCCCAAGGAAAGAGAGAATCTCATAACCAAGGAAAAGGGAGCGGTCTTCCTTGAGAAGATTGGGGGAAAGCTGAAATCCGGCGAGCCCCACGACGGAAGGTCTCCGGACTATGACGACTGGGAGCTTAACGGAGATATACTTCTCTGGAACGAAATCCTGGATATGGCCTTTGAAATATCCTCTATGGGTATAAGGGTGGACGCCGAGGCCATGGATAGACAGCTGAGGCTTGCAGGTGCAGATGACAGAAGAGAATACGATTTCCAAAAGGCTGTATTGGAGGACAGACTTCCTTACACAATTGGAGGAGGTATAGGTCAAAGCAGGCTCTGCATGTTCTTTCTGAGAAAGGCTCATATAGGCGAGGTTCAGGTTGGTGTCTGGCCTGAAGAAATGGATAAGGAATGCAGAGAGGCTAATATATTTCTTCTGTAAAGAGAGGAATAATGAAATACGCCAAAATAGTTATTGATAACAAAAGCAGATTTACCGACACACTTTTTACCTATAAGGTTCAGGATAACTTGAAGATAGGGGACATAATAACCGTTCCATTTGGCCAGGGTAATAAGGAGCTCCGTGGGTATATAGTGGAAGTGGAGGACAGCTCGGAGCTTCCCGAGGATAAGCTTAAAGAGGCTATCTCCAAGGACGAGACTCTATCCATTTCAGAAGAGATGGTCGAAACCGCTCTCTGGATGAGAGGAAGATATGGAGTGTCCTATTTGGAAGCCGTTAGATCCTTTGTTCCACCGGGAAAGCCTGCCAAGGAAGGGAAAGAAAAGAGGCCCCTAAAGGAAAGAGAGGGAGAGGAAATCCTAATCGAAAGCCTTACCGATGAACAGGTTAAGGCTCTCTATGAAATAGAAAAGGCAATTAAATCAGGCAGCCAGCAGAATTTTCTCATTCACGGTGTTACGGGAAGCGGAAAGACGGAAATCTATATGCAGGCTGCGGAGAAGGTTCTGGCCCTGGGGAAAACCGTCATCATCCTGGTTCCGGAAATCGCCTTAACAAAGCAAATAACCGACAGACTTATCGGCCGCTTCGGAAATGATAAGCTGGCCATTCTTCATAGCAGCCTTACGAGGAGAGAACGCTTTGATGAATGGGTAAGAATAAGAAGCGGAGAAGCCAGGATAGTAATCGGCGCCAGAATGGCGGTCTTCGCCCCCCTGGAAAACCTGGGATTAATCGTAATGGACGAGGAACACGAATCCACCTATAAGGCGGATATGTCCCCCAAATACGAGACTGTGGACCTGGCCATCAAAAGGCTTTCATATTACGGAGGAATCCTCCTTGCGGGAAGCGCAACCCCTTCCGTAGTGTCCTATGAAAGGGCAAGGGAAGGCATATATAAACTTATAAAGCTTGATAAGAGGTATAACGAAGTCAAGCTTCCTCAAATCGAAATCGTGGATATGAGGGAGGAGCTTAAGGGGGGTAACAGCAAAGCCTTCAGCAGTCGCCTCCATGAGGCTATGAAGGAAGAACTGGCGGAGAAGAGACAGACCATCCTCTTTCTGAACAGAAGAGGCTATGCCAACTATATTACCTGCAATACCTGCGGTAATACTCTGACTTGTCCCGACTGTGGAATCTCCCTCACATATCACAAGAAGGAGAATGCGGGAGTCTGCCACTACTGCGGAAGAAAGTTCAGGGTTCCAAAGAATTGCGAAGCTTGCGGCAGCAAATATATCAGATTCATAGGTCTTGGCACGGAGCAGCTTGAAGAACAGACCAAGGAAATCTTTCCTGAAGCCAGGGTGGACAGATTGGATCTGGATACGGCAAAGGGTGGAAGGCAGGTAGGAAGAATCCTTAATGACTTTGCTGAAGGTAAGACGGATATCCTTATCGGCACTCAGCTGGTTGCCAAGGGACTTGACTTTAGAAATGTTGGGCTGGTTGGAGTAGCCATGGCGGATACCACCCTTAATATTCCGGACTATAGGTCTCAGGAGAGAACCTTCCAACTTATTACCCAGGTTGCGGGAAGAGCGGGGAGAGGAGATAGAGAAGGGAAGGTAATCGTTCAGACCTTGGAGCCTGATAACTCGGCCATACTTGCGGCTGCAAACTACGACTACGAGAGATTCTTTGAAGAGGAAATCCGGTATAGGGAAATGATGAACTATCCGCCTTTTACCAATATCGTGGTGGTGGAAGCAATCAGCAAGAATCACGACAAGGCTCTTTGGGTAATAGAAGAGTGGGATAAATACATAGGCAAAAAATGGCCCAAGGAAGGCAGCGGACCTGAAATATTCAGTCCCAAGCTTTCGGAAACCCCCGGTCAGGGAAGTACGGGCTTTAGATATTATTCAATGATTAAATGCGGAAGGGAATATAGGAATCAGCTCATCTACGAAGTGATGCGCTTTAGAAAGGCCCTCCTTGAAAGAGAGCGGGACGTATCCTTCATAGTGGATGTAAATCCCTATGGATCCTTCTAAGCAGGATTTTAGAAATACATAGGAGACAGAAGAGGAATGGCATTAAGAAATGTGGTTACAGAGGGTGACCCCATACTGAGAAAGATAAGCAGACCCGTAAAAGAGGTTAACGATCATATTAAAGAGATCATGGAAGATATGCTGGAAACCATGAGAGAGTCCAATGGCGTCGGTATAGCAGGTCCCCAGGTAGGCATCATGAGAAGAATCTTTGTTGCGGAGCCCAACCCCGGCGCAGAGGAAGAAATGGTCTATTTTATGATCAACCCGGAGATTTACGAAACAGAAGGTGAAATAGAGGACGAGGAAGGCTGCCTCTCTGTTCCCGGATATCTTGGAACCGTAACCAGACCGGAGAAGATTAAAATGAGAGCCCTTGACTTGGATGGGAATATGCAGGAATACGAATTCGAAGGCTTTGAAGCAAGGGTAATGTGCCACGAATACGACCATCTGGATGGAATCCTCTATACGGATAAGGCAACAGGCATAAGGCTCCGCTCTGAGGAACCGGAGGAAGAGGAATTTGAAGAAGATTATGAAGAGGACCAGCAAGTCCCGGAGGAATAGATGAAAATAGTATTTATGGGAACTCCGGACTTTGCGGTACCAACCCTGATGTCACTGGCCCTGGCAGGGCAGGATATAGCCTTGGTTGTTACTCAGCCGGATAGAGCAAAGGACAGAGGAAAGAAACTTCAGGCGCCGCCGGTAAAGCTGATCGCGGAAAAAATAGGTATAAGGGTTCTTCAGCCGGAAAAGATTAAAGGGAATGAGGAATTTGCCAAGACCTTAAAGGAGATTGAACCTGATATCATAGTAGTGGTGGCCTACGGGAAAATCCTACCAAAGGAAATACTTGATATACCCAAGCTGGGTTGTATAAATGTCCACGGGTCTCTTCTTCCCAGGTTCAGGGGAGCTGCACCGATTCAGCACGCCATACTTGAAGGTGACGAGAAGACGGGAATCACCATAATGAGGATGGAAGAGGGCTTGGATACGGGCAATATGCTTTCCAAGGCTGAGCTGGAAATCGGTAAGATGAGAACCTCGGAGCTTTCGGATAAGCTGGCAAAGATGGGTGGAATACTCCTTGTGGATACCCTTCCACTGATCTACGCCGGTGAAGAAGGGGAAAAGCAGGATGACAGCCTTTCAACCTATGCGGGCATGATTGATAAGAGCCAGGGTAATGTGAACTTTGGTCTAAAGACCGCGGAAGAAATCGAGAGGATGGTTAGAGCCTTTGATCCATGGCCGGGAGCCTATTGCGACTATGAGGGTCAGGTTATGAAGATCAAGGCGGCAAAGGTAATAGAAACCCATGAGGATTTGGTACCGGGTAAGGTTATAAGTCTTGGCAAAGAAGGAATAGACGTAGCCTGCAAAGACAATATCTTAAGAATCACAGAGCTCCAAATGCCCGGAAAGAAGTCCATGGATGCGGGAAGCTTCTTGAGAGGAAACAAAATGGAAGTTGGAAAGGTTTTAGAATAGGGGAGAAAAATGTATTACGATTGGAGTTATATATTGCTTATAATAGCGCTGGTTGTATCCATGTTATCCAGCGCCAAGGTAAACAGCACATTTAGCAAATACAGTCAGGTTCAAAACAGCAGAGGAATGACGGGAGCCCAGGCAGCCAGACTGGTATTGGATGCCAATGGACTTCAGGATGTGGCCATAAGGCCGGCTCAGGGAACCCTTACGGATAATTACAATCCCAAGGACAGAACCCTTAATCTGTCTCAGGCCGTATATAATACGCCCTCTGTAAGCGCTGTATCCGTAGCACGCCACGAGGCGGGACATGCCATTCAGCACGCTTATGGATATGCACCACTTAATATCAGAACCGCAATCGTGCCCGTTGTAAGCTTTGCTTCAAGGCTTACATGGATATTGGTCCTTGGAGGAATCTTCATGATGTCCGCAGGAACCCAGGAACTGGGCATAATCGGAAGCACCGTATTCGATATAGGTGTATTGGCCTTTGCCTTGGTTGTGGTATTCCAGTTAATAACCCTTCCGGTGGAGTTCGACGCTTCCAATAGAGCCTTGGAACAGATGGAGACTCTCCAGATTCTCGGAAGGGATGAATCACCCTCTGCCAAGAAGGTATTAAACGCTGCAGCCATGACCTATATTGCCGGTGCTGCAGTATCCGTTGTGAATCTGCTTAGGATACTTTCCATGAGGGGCAGGAGATAATAAAAGATGGCCTTAAACCGAGGCGTAAAAGAAATTGACCATGAGAGGATGGTGGCATATAGTATTCTTCGCTCCGTGGAGGAAGAGGGCAGTTTCTCCAATCTGGAGATCAATAGAGCTCTGTCCAAGGAGGAAGAGGCGCTTATTGATAAGGCCTTCGTAAGAAAGCTGGTCTATGGGATTTTGGAAAGAAAGCTCTATTTGGACTATATGCTGGACAGCTTTTTGAAAAAGGGAGTAGATTCCGTCAAGGCTGATGTGCTTCAAATCCTAAGGATGGGAGCATATCAGCTGGAGTTCATGGAAGGGGTGCCGGACTATGCGGCAATCCACACCTCCGTGGAGCTTCTTCCAAAGAAATACGGAGGGCTTAAGGGCTTTGTTAACGGAGTATTGAGATCCTATCAAAGAATGCTAAGCCAAGGCTCGCTTCCTGATTTAGAGAGTTTGGGGAAGGAGGAGAGACTCAGTATCCGCTATTCCTGCGGAAGAGAGATAGTGGACCTTCTTATCAATCAATACGGCTACGAGGAGACGAAAAGCTTTCTAAAAGAACTCTTTGATGAATATCCCTTGGAGCTTAGGGTTAACCTTGGGAAAAGAAGCAGGGAAGAAATCCTAGATCTCCTTGATGGCGCTGAACCATCAAAGATGACAAAGGCGGGAATAACCTATTCCAACCAAGGTGAAAGGCCCATTACGGAAACCCGGGAATATATCGAAGGCTTGATTTCAATCCAGAGTCTTGGATCCTGCAGGATTGCGGAAAAGTCCGGAGCAAAGGCGGGAGATAATATTGTAGATGTCTGTTCCGCTCCCGGAGGAAAGAGTCTGGCCATGGCGGAGGCCATGGAAAACCAAGGGAAGATAATATCCATGGATCTTTCCGGAAGAAGGCTATCCCTCCTCCCAAAAGAGGCGGAGAGGCTGGGAATAGATATTATTGAGACCAGGGTATGGGATGGAAGCATGGTGGCGGACGACCTTGTGGGCTGGGCGGATATAGTTCTTGTGGACGCACCTTGCAGCGGCCTTGGGGTAATGGGAACCAAGCCTGAGATTAAGTATAAGGATATAGAGGATGGCATGGCTGAGCTGATAGAGCTTCAGCAAAACATTTTGGAAGCATCCTCCAATTATCTTAAGAAGGGCGGCAGGCTGATATATAGTACCTGCACCCTAAACAAGAAAGAAAACCAAGAGCAGATAGAGCGCTTTCTAAAGAATCACAGCGAGTATAAACTCATAGAGGAACAGCTTCCCCTAAGAGACAAGGAGGGAAGAGGAAGATTCTATCTGGCGGTAATGGAGAAATAATGATTCCAAAGGAATCGGAAAGGAGCATCCGTAAATGGATGTAGGCTTTAAGACAGACAGAGGAAGAATAAGAGCCAATAACGAAGACGCTTTTTTCGTTTTGAAAAATGACGGTGTCTTTATCGTGGCTGACGGTGTGGGAGGAAGCAAGTCCGGCGAGATTGCAAGCCGCACCGCAGTTAACGAGATTGCGGGCTTTGTTGAGAACAATAAGATGGGATCGGGAGAGGAAGAAATCAAAGACTTCTTCCTTGAGGCTCTCCATAAGGCCAATGAAAAGGTCTACGCTCTTTCGGCGACTTTTCCTGAGAATATGGGGATGGCATCCACGTTGGTTCTGGCATATATAGACGGAACCGATCTCTATGTGGTAAACGTTGGAGACAGCAGAGCCTATCTTTATGACGACAATAGGCTTAATCAGATTACAGAGGACCATACCTATGTAAATGCTTTGATTAACGCAGGTGTAATTACCGAGGGGGAAGCAAAGAATAGAAAAGACAAAAATATGATTACCAGGGCAATCGGTGCGGAGGCAACTGTTGAACCGGATATTTACAGGGTAAAGATAAAAGCCGGTGACAAGCTTCTTCTCTGCAGCGACGGCCTTTACGGTGAGATAGATGAAGTTGAGATGGCCAAGGTCTTTGGACTCAATATGTCCATGACCGATACATGTCTTCTGCTTGTTGACATGGCCAACGCCAACGGAGGGCATGATAATATAACCGCGATATGTATCGCGATTACGGAGGACGATATAGTATGAGTAAGCTTTTGGCGGGAAGATACGAACTCATCGATAAGATCGGTGAAGGAGGCATGGCCGTCGTATATAAGGCCAAGGACAGATTGCTTAACAGATATGTTGCCATTAAGATCTTAAGGCCTGAATATACCAAGGACGAGCAGTTCGTGGAGAACTTCAAGAGGGAGTCTCAAGCTGCGGCAGGACTTCAGCATCCTAATATAGTTGCCATCTATGATGTAGGAATGTCAGGAAGCATTAACTATATCGTTATGGAATTGGTGGAAGGAAGACCTCTTTCTGAAATAATTCAGGAGAAGGCTCCCTTGGACTATAAGGTTGCAATCGACATAGCCAAACAGGTGGCATCCGCTCTTTCCTTGGCTCATAAACACCAGATCATCCATAGAGATGTTAAGCCACACAATATCATGCTTACCAACGACGGCATGGCCAAGCTAACCGACTTTGGTATAGCAAAGGCAGTAAGCAATGCCACCTTGGTTGCGGATACCAGTAGAATAATCGGATCCGTTCATTATTTTTCACCGGAGCAGGCCAGGGGGTCCTACGTGGATGAAAGATCCGATATCTATTCCTTGGGCATCGTAATCTACGAAATGCTGACGGGAAGAGTTCCCTTTGATGGAGAGAACCCGGTGGAAGTTGCACTTAAGCATATTAACCAGGACATCATTCCTCCATCCAAATTGGTTAGCGGAATTCCGCCAACTCTTGAAAAGTTGGTAATGAAGGCAACGGATAAATTCCAAAGCAATAGATATAATAATGCCGACGAAATGCTTGAGGATCTTACCAATATGGCATTCGTAAGCCAGGTTGTGGGAAGCGGTCTCCTGACGGGAATGGAAGAAACCAAGACCATGATGGGAACCCTGCCCGAAGAAAAGAAGAGAAAATGGGTCGAGAGGATTGACGGAGGCAATACTTCCGGAGGAAATGGAGAAGAGCCGGGAGATGATGATAAGGGCAGGAAGAAGAGAATGATTCTCTTGGTTCTGATATGCGGAATCCTTGGATTGGCCTTGCTCTTTGGTGCTCTTAAGGCTGCCGGAGCCATAGGCGGAAGAAGCGACGAGGTGGAAGTTCCCGATTTAACTGGACTCACCTATGATGATGCTTCGGATAAACTGTATGAAATGGGACTTAGCATTCAGCAGGAACCTGAGGCTGTGGCAAGTCTTGAAATACCGGAAGGAAGGGTGGTCAGCCAGTCTCCCATCAAGGATACCAAGGTA